>CALUVI010000004.1 GCA_944324185.1 Candidatus Gastranaerophilales bacterium
TGTAGAATGGGACTTCTCTCTGATATTTATAATACAGTGGCTAAGTTCTTCCGCCCTCAAGAAGAACAGGGTGATGCTTCCAAGTCTGTTGCAACAAACAGATTAAAACTCGTTTTAATGCAGGATAGGACAAATCTGACACCGAAAATTTTAGAGCAAATGAGAGGCGAGTTAATCGACCTTTTATCCCGTTATGTAGAGCTGGATAAAGAACTTCTTGAACTGAATTTTGAACAGGAAGGAAATCAGGTTGCTCTTATGCTTTCAATCCCTGTTATAAGAGCAAAGGACGAAGAAGAAATTGAAGCGGCTTTGAAAGCTGAGGCTGAAAAATTGGAGCAAAAAGCCGAAAATATGGAAGAAGCTTTGCCGGAAGGTGAAAATTCAGACATCTGCGAAGAAGACAGTTCTGATGAACAGGATATGGTTTGTGAAAGTTCAGGAAGTGATAATACGGCAATGTCGACTCCGGAGGGTATGACCTCCAATAATAATCAGGAGGAAAGCCAAAAAGAAATCCAATTTGAAGAACAAGGAAGTTAGGATAATAAAAAGAGGATGATTTTTGAATCATCCTCTTTTTTACCATTACCTTAATCGATAATTACTATCGGCTTAATTAAGTCTCTTGGCTTATCTTTCATAAGCATTAAAGCAGGTTCTACGTTCTCTAGTCCGCGGAAAGTGTGGGTAATTAATTTTTCAGGGTGAATTCTTCCTGCAAGAGCAAGCCTTGCAAGTTTTTCGGAACGCAGCCTGCCGCCCGGCATAAGCCCGCCCACGATTTGCTTATGTCCCATACCGCAGCCCCATTCAACACGAGGAATTTTCAAATAATCACCTTCTCCGAGGTAGTTAACGTTACCGATTTTGCCGCCCGGTTTAAGCATTCTTACTGCCTGATCGAATGTATCATTATCTCCGCCTGCTACAACAATTCTGTCAACGCCTTTGCCTTTTGTTTTGTCCAGAATTTGCTCAACAATATCACCTTCACGGTAGTTGATAATATCTGTCGCGCCAAATTCTCTTGCAAGGTCAGCGCAATTTTTTCTTGAGCCTACTGCATAAATATTTGCAGCCCCTCTTATTGCAGCTGCAGCAACAGACATAAGTCCTACCGGTCCTATACCTATTACAACAACATTGTCACCAAATTGAATATCTGCAAGTTCAACCCCGTGGAATCCTGTCGGTACCATATCACTAATCATACAGGCTGCTTCAAGGCTCAATCCCTCCGGCAAATGAGCAAGGTTTCCGTCAGCGTCATTCACATGGAAATATTCCGCAAAAACACCGTCTTTAAAGTTTGAAAACTTCCAGCCGGAAAGCATTCCGCCGGAGTGCATTGCATATCCTTCCTGCGCCTCAAGCGAGTTCCAGTCAGGCGTGATAGCAGATACAAGAACTCTGTCTCCCGGTTTAAAGTCTTTTACAAGGTTTCCGACTTCAACAACTTCTCCGACAGCTTCGTGTCCCAGAATCATATTGTGCCTGTCGCCTATTGCCCCTGCCCAGACAGTGTGGACATCTGATGTACACGGAGCAAGCGCAATCGGCTTACAAATAGCATCGTTGGGACCGCATTTCGGAGTATCTTTTGTAATCCAGCCGGTTTCCCCGATTTTTAACATTGCAAAACCCTTCATAATAAACCTCCTTTTAAGGTTAAATATTATAAACACCATTAGAATACTTTAATATGATAACATATTTGAACAAGGTTTACAATTTACCATTTTATAAAAATAGTGTTAGGCAAAATTATTTACCCTATTCCTTTACCGAACAGAATTTTCATTCCGCCGAAACGGGTTGAAAGTGTGTTTTTCAGTCCTTTTACAATGTCATTAATATTATTCACCACACAGTTTATATTTTTGATAAGACAGTTTACAAGAGTAACTGTTTCCTTATTTGCATTATTTGTTATATCCGAAACGTACAAGCTTGCACTTTCAAAATTTCTTGTTGCCCGCTCTATATTCAAAGTCGTCTGTTCTATATTTGAAAACGAATTCTTTAGTCTGTCAGGCTTTGCAGACTCGTTCAACTGGGATGTGACTTCCGCAAGATTCCGGCTTGCAAGCGCAAGATTTTCTCCGCTCTCTTTTAGCGAAGGTCGCAAATCTTTCAAAATATCGTTAGCAGTCCCGACTAATTCCGTAAGAGCGTTCATAGTTCCGCCTGCTGCTTCTACTGTATCATTCAGGTTCTCCTTAATTTCATCCAGACCGCCGCTCTCTGCCTGCGCGTTTATATAACTCGAAAGACTCGGACAAATAGAACCTTCTATCACGGAACGATTTTTTAAATACGTAACAGAAGGCGCTTCCGGATACTCAATTTCTATAAAATCTTTTTTATTTTTTGTTCTGACTTTTGCAACAACATTATCCGGAAGGTTTATACCTTTTATATTCAAAATCATATCCACATACGTGGTTTTAAAGTCTTCGGAAGGATAAACCCTCACTGTACGCCCGAACTTAAATCCGCGGTAATATACATTTATATTTTTAGGAAACGGCTCAAGCTCTTCAAATACTGCAGTTACACGCATATTATACATCGTGTACATAATATACCCGACTAACGAAAAAATTAAAATTATCCCTAAAATCAAAATCAAAGTTTTTTTCATAATACTGATTATGATTAGAATATAAAATTTTAAGAATTAGACATAAGGATAAAAACAGGGCTAATTTTCAAATATCCGCTCCAGAAGCGCAGAAGCGTGCGCTATATCAAAATGAACAATTCTGAAAAGCTCTGTTATAAACTCTTTTATCTCCATATCCTCAGGTAAACTTCCGTAAGGTATATAATACAAATCCATCGGCAAAGCTCCGTTTTCATTGGGATAAAGATAATTTACCCCGAGCTTTCGGGCGCCATGTTTTTGATAAAACTTTATTCTTCTTAAAGTGTTTGGCTCCCGCTCATCCGGCTTTTCCACTTCTAAAAAGCAGCCTTTCTTTGCTGCAAATTTTTCTTTTAATGTCTCCAGAACCATTCCCCCGAAACCATTAGAATGAAATTCCTTAAATATTGCAACATAATCAATAAAAATAAAATCCCGACTTTCAAACAAAATAACGTATCCGACAGGAGTTCCGCCATTAACTACATCATAAGCACAATAATTTTTGCCGAAAATTTTTTGAAAATTTTCAAAACTCTTTAACTCCTCCGGCGGAAACTGGGATAACATATCGTTATAAATATTTTTAAAATCAGTAGTTTTAACTAGCTCCATATTTTAATTATAACAGAAATAATTTCAGGGCGGCTAAAGCGTAACTGTCGATATAAAACAGTTATTATCGGCTGGAATAGAAAAGTTATTGTCAGGCAAAACCTGACCTAATATTCTTACACAATGCTTGTGGAGCAAGCTCCACACTACAAGACTAATTTTCAGAATCTTTATCAGAAACAATCCAGAGCGGTCTTTTTTTTAAAGTTTACTTAAAGTTTCTCTCAAAGAATCGTCATTTGTATCTATATACATAATTTCATCATCATCGTAAATATAAGGGAGTTGAACAATATTATCCGGCTTGATTTCATAACTCATTATTTTTTCTTCGGTAAAAACAATTGCCTGCATTTCACTTATCAAATCTCTAAGCTGCAACTCATAATGACTAAGATAAAAAAAGTTTCCTTCCAGCATTCTGACTTTAGGACTTATTTTTTCGCCGACACAAGCAACATCGCCTAGTTCCTGATTAACTAATTCCATTATTTCGTGCAAAAGTCTATGACCCTGTATAAATCATTTAAAAAATATTCATACTCTAAATTTAAATCTTCAATAGACAAAATTACATATCCTTAAATTAATATACCCACTTAATGCATACATTATGCAACATGTATTATTACATAAAATAAGTAAAATGTATGCATAAATAATGCGAGGATTTTGGTTTGAAGAAAAATTTAGCAACAAATGGAAACTCATGGATGATTTATATCAATAAACCCATTGCAAAAATGCTTGGTATAAAACCCGAAGAACGTATGGTAATGCTAAATATACGAAGAAATATTTTATATGTTACCAAAACTACTGATGTTTCAACAGAAAATGCGAATATAAAGCGACTGATAAAAAGAGGCGGCGGTTATGCATTGACATTACCAATTCCTATTTTAGAGCTTTTAAATATTAATCCGGAAATAGATTCTGTTGAAATTAATGTAGAAGAAAATAAACTTATTATTGAAAAAGCAAAGACTAATTTTTAGTTTTGTCGGGCTAAAGTCCGACAAAACTTGATTTATATTGGGTTCTATTCGCCTGCTTTTCTAAATCAATAGCTATAGAGATTCTTCGGGCTTACGCCCTCTGAATGACAGCACTTTGGTAAGTCACAACAAAAGAAAAATGTAACTTTTTTAATTTAAAATTTGTGGAGCTTGCTCCACGCTACTTTTTACTAAACCTTGTACGCTGCTTATTTGATATACACATTTTCCTATGTTAGAATTTAAGCAAAGGGAATATGTATGGAACAAAAATCTTTGTTTGAAAATGAAAATAACCAGCCGCTTGCTTCACGTTTAAGACCACAAAGCCTTGATGAATTTGTTGGTCAGGAGCATCTTATCGGAGAAGGTAAAATTTTAAGAAAATTAATCGAAGAAGATAAAATTTCATCTATGATTTTCTGGGGACCTCCGGGGGTCGGAAAAACAACTCTGGCGACCATTATTGCTTACAAGACAAATTCCTCTTTCATAAATTTTTCCGCCGTCACAAGCGGGATAAAAGATATCAAGGTTGTTATGGCTCAGGCGGAAGAAGCCAGAAAAGCAGGTGAAAAAACTATTGTATTTGTGGATGAAATACACAGGTTCAATAAGGCTCAGCAGGATGCTTTTCTTCCGTATGTTGAAAAAGGAAGTATTATACTAATTGGAGCCACAACAGAAAATCCGTCATTTGAAGTTAACGGGGCATTGCTTTCAAGATGCAAAGTTTTTGTGCTGCAAGGGTTGAAAACAGAGGATTTAGTCAAACTTTTAAAGCGTGCAATTACTGATAAAAGAGGTTTTGGGGAGCAAAAAATAAATATAACGGAAGAGCAGCTTGAAATTGTGGCAAAGTTTGCGAACGGTGATGCGAGAAATGCGCTTTCTACTTTAGAGATGGTTGTCTTAAACGGCAATGTTGACAAAAACGGGGATATTATAGTAACTGATGAAACTCTTGAACAGTGTATTTCTAAAAAATCACTGCTTTATGATAAAAATGGAGAAGAGCATTACAATATTATATCCGCACTTCATAAATCAATGAGAAACTCAGATCCGGATGCCGCGGTGTACTGGCTTGCAAGAATGCTGGAAGCTGGCGAAGATCCTTTGTATGTGGCAAGAAGAATAACAAGATTTGCAAGTGAAGATGTCGGACTTGCCGATCCGCGCGCTCTGGAAATTGCGGTTGCGGCATATCACGCCTGTCATTTTATCGGAATGCCGGAATGCTCTGTTAATTTAACTCAAGCAGTTGTTTATATGTCACTTGCACCAAAATCAAATGCTATGGAAATTGCTTATGAATCCGCCAAAAGGGATGCAATAAAAGAGCTAGCAGAGCCGGTTCCGCTTGTAATCAGGAATGCTCCGACAAAGTTAATGAAAGAGCTTAATTATGGTAAAGGGTATCAGTATGCGCACGATACAGCCGAAAAACTTACCAGTATGCAGTGTCTGCCTGATTCTTTGGTCGGAAAAGAATACTATCAACCGACAGAACAAGGACTTGAGGCTAAATATAAAGACAAATTGGAAAAGATAAAGATTTGGAAAAAAACTCACTGATATGTCTTGTAAAATTTTTATAATTATTGTAAACTAATGTTACAAATTACAATTAAGATTAGAACAATGATTAACCCCGTAAAAAAGAAGAGAGAAAATTATAGTCTTAGAGGTGCTGTGCAGATTAACCGCAGCAGTTTTTTCGTATTTTCTGATAACAGCGGACGGACTTTTCTGAAAAGAGGCAGAGACGAAAAGCTCCAGAAATCTATTGTTCAAAATATGATTGACTTGAATCCAAAGATAAAAGGGCTTTTAAAGAAGTATAAAATAAAGCCTTCAATCAATACGAAAACTTTAAATGAACTTGCAGACGGGCATATGAACGAAACCTGCAAAGTCGCAATGGGTGTTTACAACTCTTTGCCTGAAAGTTTGAAGTGTGAAATCACTGAAAACATTATAAAGGAAGCTTCTATGCTTCATGATCTGGGCAAAGTCCTTATTCCCGCAAAAATCCTGAATAAGCCTGCAAGGTTGAATATTAAGGAAAGAGAGATTATGAATATACATTCAACTCTCGGGTATGAACTTTTAAAAACCCAGCGGATTAATGAAGAAACACTGGAACTTGTTAAATACCACCACCAGAATTTAAAACGTACAGGCTATCCGGAAATGGAAGAAAATATTTACCCCTCTGATATCGGGGTTCAGATAATTTCTATTTCCGATAAATACAGCGCCCTGAGAGAAGCCCGTGTATACAGGCGCAAACTCTCCAGAATAGAGGCTTTGCTAATCCTTTACAAAGAAGTGAGAGAAGGCAAAATCCATCCTGAAATTTATAATGCGCTTATAAATTTTGTAAAAAATACTGAACTTTAGCAACTGTAAGCGGATTCAAGCATTCCCATTTTGTTGAAATAGAGTGATAATGTGTTATTATCTTCTCCGTTTTCGTCTATTGTGCCTTCTTTGTATGATTCAGGCTTGCCGGTTTTATTAAAATCTGCTTCTTTAAATTCATTTCCGTTTTCAATTCTTACATCTTTTGAACCGTCATCATAAAGAGTTGTTATTTTGACCTTGTTATCTTCAAGAGATTCTTCTATTCTTTGATTTTCGCCGTCAAATTTCACTGTTTTATCCGCAAGTTCAAGCTTTTCAAGATTTCCGTCCGGTACAAAATAAGCTTTTACTTTTTCTCCGTTGCGTTCAAAGGAGTTTGTCTCAATAGCTCCGTTTGAGTAATAAGTTTTTTCGCCGTCCAGACCTTTGGCGTCAAAGTCTAATTTATAGCTTTCGGAAGGAACAAGATCCGGATTATTTAATTTATCAGCGCCATAGTTATTAGGAATAGTTGTTTCTTCAGTTTTGCTGATTGAAATCATGCCGCCGTTATAAAAATTAGCGTAAAAATCAGTATGTTTAAGCCCGTTATTCTTAAATTCATTTACTCCTTTTAACTGCTTATTCTTATCAAAGGTTACATATATAGAATTGTTGTGGTTTTCTGAATATTTTGAGATGGTATAATCGTTATCATTAAAATCTTTGCTTACAATAACGACTTCTTTATTAGGCTTATAAATGGTTTTTGATGCTCTTTTAACTTCTCCGTCCAGATAGCAGGTATCTGCAATTTCTTTTCCTGTTTCCGGAGAATATTCATTTATATAGATTTCTTCATATTTACCGTCTTTTACAAAATTTTTCTGTTCTCTTATTAAATTTCCTGTCTTTTTATCGGTAGTCATTATCATAGAAAACATTTTTTCGTTTTCTTCATCAGGAATATAAACAGTCTTTGTGTTTTCATCTTCTTTTATAACAGAATGCAGTTTGCCTTCGGATGTATAAATCTTTTCGCCTTCAATGGAGTCAAAATCTTCCGGCATAATTATCACCGGTTCAAGCGGTTCAACATCCAGTTTTTCAGGATTCTTAAGAAGCGGGGCGTTATAAACGGCAAGCGCTTCAACTCCTGTTAAATTGACCTCCTGCTTTACGTTTTCCTCGGGCTTTGTTACCGGAGCTTCTGATTTAAACGAGGTTCTATACTGAACCGGATTTGTTGACACACTGTTGATTTTATTTATCATAAACACACCCCACACTATAATGTACGTTTTTATTAAACCACAAAAATAAAAAAAATTGCTATCATATTTTTTAATTGTATAATTTACATATAGGGAAATTGTAGAGAGGTAGAAAATATGCAGGTTTCATTAAACTGGTTGAATGAATTAGTAGATTTAAGCGACTTGGACGTAAAACAAATTGCTCATGAGCTTACTATGAGCGGTTTGGAAGTTGAAGAGGTTGAAGAAGTCAGACCAAAATTTACAAATATAATTACGGCAAAGATTGAAAAAATCGACAACCATCCGAATTCTGACCACCTTCATCTTGTTACTGTTAATACAGGCTCCGGTTTGAAAACCGTGGTTTGCGGCGCTCAAAATATTGAAGTCGGGCAGGTTATTCCGTACGCTTCTGTCGGTAGTCAAGTTCTGGACAGAAAAACAGGCGAACAGTTTGAACTGACCCCTGCTGTTATAAGAGGTGTTGAATCTCAGGGCATGCTCTGCTCTGACGATGAACTCGGGGTTGCTGACAGAAATTATCAGGAAGAAGACGGGATTCTTATCCTCAACCGTATTTTTCCTAATGTCGGTCTGGGTTTGGATGTGGAAAACGTTCTGGGGTTTGAAAAAGATTACATTCTGCATACAGCACCTACTGCAAACAGAGGTGATGAAGTTTCTGTAATCGGTATTGCAAGAGAACTTTCAGCCCTGTTTAACAGGACGATGAAATTTGAATACGCTTCAAGAGAAACTGCAAAAGCGGATTTTGAAGTTGAAATTAAAGATTCAGATGTCTGCAAATACTATTCAATCGGGCTTTTAAAGGATATTGTAATCAAGCCTTCTCCTGATTGGATGCAAAAAAGGCTTGTATCCTCAGGCGTAAGAGCAATCAACAATGTTGTTGATATTACAAACTATGTAATGCTTGAATACGGAACTCCGCTTCACGCGTTTGATTTTGATAAATTGGACGGATATCTTTGCGTAAGACGCGCTCTGGAAGGTGAAACTCTTGTAACGTTAGATGAAGTCGAAAGGCAGCTTCACCACGATACTGTTGTTATTGCAACAAAAGAAAAACCTGTATGTCTCGGAGGTGTTTTTGGAGGCGCTAACTCTGAAATTGATGAAAACACAAAAAATATAGCGCTCGAAGCTGCATATTTTACACCGCAATCTAACAGAAAGAGTTCAAGAAGTGTCGGATATAAATCAGACGCCTGTGCAAGATTCGAAAGAGGAATTGATATTGAAGCGGTTAAGCCGGGGCTTTTAAGAGCGGTAGAATTATTGGAAAAATATGCTGATGCTAAATTTGAAGGTATGGTTGAAACAGGCTCCAATAAACTTGATCCAATTGAGATAACTATCAGGTACCCGCAGGTTAAAAGACTCTTAGGATGTGATATTGATCCGCAAAAGTGTCTTGCAATTTTGGAAAAACTCGGATTCAAGATTTTAGGCAAAAATGAAATAGCGTGCAAAGTTCTTGTTCCGTCTTTCCGTGCGGGAGATGTTACAAGAGAGTGTGACTTAATAGAAGAAATAGCAAGAATTAACGGGTATGATAAAATCACTCCGACTCTTCCCGCAAGACCGGGAACTGCTGAAATTTCCCATGCTGAAAGAGTTATTGAAAGAGTCCGTGATATTATGTCCGGAGAAGGTCTGAATGAAATCCAGACTTCCTCATTAATCGGCGAGCCTTTGTTAAAGCAGTTTAACGTTAATTTTAACAAAGAAAAGGCTGTATACGTCCAAAATCCTGCGTCTGAAGATTACACAATGCTAAGGCAAACACTTATGGCAAGTGTTCTTCAATGTCTCAAATACAACTACGACAACGGACAGAAGGATTTCTGGGCTTATGAAATAGGAAGAAGCTATGTTAAAGTAAGCGAAGCTGATGAAAAACATTCCGGAGTCAAAGAAACTCAAATCTTAGCAGGTGTTATTACAGGAAATATCCAGAATTCAATCTGGCAGGAAACCGGAGTGGTAGATTTCTATACAGTTAAAGGCATTGTTGATAAAATTTTAGAAGATTTTGGACTTACAAGAAGAATAAAATTTGAACTGCTTGCAGATTCATCTATTGCAGAAACTCATACCTGCATGCACCCTTATAAATCAGCGGCTTTAACTCTTCTTGGCAAGAAACCGGAAATAGTCGGATATTATGGGGAAATCCATCCTGAACTTAAGAACAAAATGAAATTGAATCAAAACGCTTATGTATTCAAACTAGATTTAGATTTGTTCATTAATGCGGTTAACCCGGGAGTTCCTAAATTCAAAAAACTCCCACTATATCCGGAAGTCCAGAGAGACTTGGCGGTAATAGTTCCGGCTAAAACAACATGGGACGAGATGGCTAAAATTATTAAAAAAGGTATTGATAACAAAGTGTTCACAGGCTGCAGCGTTTTTGACGTTTATCAGGGTGAACATGTTCAGGAAGGCTTTAAATCAGTTGCTTTCAGAATAAAAATGCAGGATGAGAATTCCACAATGACTGATGAAGCAATCGAAAGCCAGATGGCAAATCTGCGCTCGACCTTAAAGAAAGCTATACCGGAGTTGAGTTTTAGAGAATAATATACGAAAAAAAGAGCTTAGAAAAAGCTCTTTTGTCTAGAATGTAACTCTTCCTCTGACACCTACAAAAGGAGCTGAGTAATTTTCTCCAGTTGTTGCGTAAGCTCCCAGTTCCATTTTGCATACAGGGCTTTCACGTCTGTAGCTGCATTCTCCCGAGGCACTGTTTCTGTCTATTGAAACGGAAGTGTTAAAACCTCCTTTATTTGAGTAGTGTCCGGTAATGCCAAAATTTGAACCCTGATTAAAAACCGAGATACTGTAAGAATCGAGTGAACTTTTTGAAAAATATTCCATACTCATCTTGCCGTTGCTGACTTTATATGTTGCCGTTACACCGGTATCATAGTGCGGTGTATCGTTTGTATAATTAAACCCGACTCTTTCTCCCGCAACAAAGCTGTAAGCGTTTTCGCCGTCTTTATACGTTGCGGCTGCTGAAAAACCTCTTACGCTATATGACGCCTTCTTAAATATTCTTGAAGCTCGTGTAACAAGGGGTACTTCATTTTCTCTCTGGGTAACATTATAGAGAGTTGTTTCTTTTTCAGGTTTAATAAATGCTGATTCCTGATATGTAGGTGTCGGACCGGCAGGTTTTAACGGCGGTCTTTTGAATAATTTTTCTGCTGATTCTCCGAGATCTTTGCCAAAACGCTCAAGATTTGTCAATGTTTTTTCAACAGCCGGCATATTTAATAATGCTTTATCGACATCTTTTTCCTGTGCAATATCTAAGAATTGTTTAAACGGCTCTGACATATTCTCTCCTTGTATATAAAAAGTATATATAAATAGAAAAGTTGCGTTTTTGTTACAAAATTTAATCTATTCGGTCGATGTTTTAATTATTTTTGTAAAGTTTTTTAAATTTATGACGATAAAATAATTGACTTCATAAAAGAAATTATTAAACCCTGTGTAGAAAGGTTTAACTAATATGGCAGAAATAGTGAATTTATTGACGAGAGTGTTTACATCAAATCCGATGGTACAATCTGGAGCTATTACTCAAACGAGGAGCAGCTCTAATCCTTTTGCGCAGCGTGGAGGCAATCCTTTTGTGACAAGCAATCCGTTTTTAAATTACGGACAAAACAAGCCGGTTCCAGGCGGATATTTTGCAGGTTATTACAATAATCAGCCGAATATTGTCGGAAGACGGCTCTTTATTGAGGTATAGACTCAAAAATATACCCGATTTATAATACCCCGAATATAGCCGGATGGAATTTTTCGTCTGGCTTTTTGATTTTTTAGATGGTAATATATTTCTGAGGAGTATTAAAGTTATGTTTAAGAAGGTACTTTCAGTATTACTGGTATCATTAATGCTTGTTTCTAACTCAACAATTCTGGCAGCGGAAGTGCAGAGTGCATCTGTACAGAAGCAGGATGAGGAACTAGTTGTACCTAAAAATATTGAAAATGAGATATATAACAGTATTATTCAAGTTTATGGCGAAAGTCGTGCTCAGCAAATATATGACAGAGTCATGGATATTGCAAAAAAATCAATAGAAAAACGCCCTGAAGCATTAAAGAAAGAAGATTTAACCAGAGCTGATTACTGGTATAAAGATGAAATTATTTATATGTTCTATGTTGACCAGTTTGGAGTCGTGACTCCGGAAAAGCCTAATACATTCAAAGATGCATCGGCTATGTTTGATTATTTGAAAGATTTGGGTGTTACAACTTTATATCTTCTGCCATTTGCGGATTCTCCGATGTCTGATGCCGGTTTTGACGTAAAAAATCCGCAGAATATCAGGGCAGATCTCGGCGGGAAAACCCAGTTCAAGGATTTTGTTCTTAAAGCAAAGGAAAACGGGTTTAAAATAAAATCTGACCTTGTTCTAAATCATATTTCAGATGAACATGAGTGGTTTCAGGCATTTTTGAGGGGCGATGTTTCAAAAAAGGATTACTTCGTTGTAAAGGATAAAATGCCGGAATATAAAAAATACGTTGATGAAAAAGTCGGAACAATTGTTGAATATACGGAGGAGAACGGAAAAGTCTCAAAACGCCGTCTGATTTTTCCTGAAATTACGGAAAATCACTACAGAAAAGTTACTCTAAACGGAAAAGATTATTATTTCTATCATACATTTTATCCGTTCCAGCTTGATATGAACTGGGAAAATCCGGAAGTTTTGTACTACTGGCTTGATACAATCAATTACTGGACAAATATCGGAATAGATATTTTCAGGCTTGATGCAATACCTTATCTTTCAAAAGAGGACGGTACTTCGGCGGAGAATCTTCCGAAAACTCATGCCATTATTAAACTTATAAGCAATTATATCCAGATGACGGCACCGAGAACTGTGATTCAGGCAGAAGCTTGCCAGTATCCGAATGATATTTTGCCGTATTTTGGTAAAGAAAGAAAATTCAAAACGACTATAAACGGTCATGAAAAAGAAATCAAAAGAACAGACGAGTTTCAGATTGCTTACCATTTCCCGTATATGCCGGCTATATGGGCATCGTTGATAACCGCAGATAAGCAGCATTTTATTAATGCATACAAATCAACACCGCAAATACCCTCTGCTGCTGCTTGGGGAATATTTTTGAGAGTGCATGATGAGTTAACTCTTGAGATGATTGATCCTCAGACAAGAGAAATTATCTATAATGCACTTGTGTCAAAAGGAGCTGAATTCAGAAAAGGGCTTGGTGTAAGCGGTCGTATGGCTAACTTTTTAGACAATGACCCTGACAGAATTGAACTTGCTTTTTCTATTCTTATGTCACTTCCGGGAATTCCGATTATTTACTACGGAGATGAAGTCGGAGTCAGAAATAATTTTGAAAATGCTAAAAAAAGTGAACAGGAAAGAATTGAGAAACAGAAAAAAGGTAAATTTAAGCTTTTGAGCTATTTTGACAGCCGTGATATCCATAGAGGGGCGGTTCCTGCTAAATTATTCTATGGCGCTTCTAAAGATTACTATGAATTTAACAGCAAGGTCTATAAGAAAGTTAAAAATCTTATAGCAATAAGAAAAACACTGCCGTCTATGTCCAAAGGTGACTTTACACTTTTAAAGACTTCTTCTCCCGCTAATTTTGCATATATAAGAAGTTATAAAGATGAGAAAATTCTTGTAATAAATAACCTTTCTGGCGAAAAACTTGTTGCGGAAGTTACAATTCCGATGGAAGTTGTTTTGAAATCTGACGGTAAAAGAATTGATGAATTTAAGAATCTTATAAATGACGATGATGTCAAGGTGAATGTATCGCTTACAAACAGAACAATGCACCTAAGAATTGCGCCTTACGGAGTGGTATGGCTTAAATTGTAAGCCGGCAGGAGATATAGCCGGGGAATGTTTATAACTTACTGCGAAAATCACGGATTATTTTGTGAAAAGCTTAAACATTTTGTCGGTTGTTATCCTTGAAACAGATTTAATTGCGGAGCTTCTGCTTCAAGTTCGGAAGTTTTTTTACGTCCTGCAAGATTTTTTGAAAAGTCTCTCTGCATTCTGCTCATAAGCTCTTCTGAGCGTTTGACAACAGAGTTCGGAAGCCCTGCCATTTTAGCGACCTGAATACCATAACTCTTGCTGGCGCCTCCCGGAACAATTTTTCTTAAAAATTCAATCTCGCCGTTTTCTTCGCTTACAGTAATTCTGTAGTTTTTAATTTGCGGGTAAGTCCGGGTCATAACGTTCAGTTCGTGGTAATGGGTCGCAAAAATACATTTTGCCTTAATATTGTTGGCTATATATTCCGCGACTGCCCAGGCTATTGCAACACCGTCGTACGTGCTTGTTCCGCGCCCGATTTCATCAATCAAAATAAGACTTTTATCTGTTGCATTGTTCAAAATACAGGCAGTTTCAGTCATTTCAACCATAAATGTAGATTTGCCGAGCGTTAAATCATCGCTTGCACCCACGCGGGTAAAGATTTTATCAATAATCCCTATTTGAGCATAATCAGCCGGTATAAAAGAGCCTGTTTGTGCAAGGATTGCTATGAGAGCGTTTTGACGCATATAGGTCGATTTACCCGCCATATTAGGTCCTGTTAGAATCATAAACTGGGTTTTGCTTTTGTTACTGCTTGAAAGTTCAATATCGTTTGCAACATACGTCCCGAGCGGAAGTATTTGTTCCAGAACAGGGTGACGTCCGTTTCTTACAATAAAATCTCCCGTTTCATTAATCTCAGGGCAGGTATAATTATGCTCTGCCGCCGTAAGCGCAAAAGAAGTAAATACGTCCAGTCTTGCAATGCATTCTGCTGTTTCACGTATCAGAGTAACATACTCTTTTGAATAATCTCTAAAGTTACTGAATAATTTGTATTCAAGCTCGTACGCTTTAACCTGTGCGTTTAAAACCTCGTCTTCATGTTTTTTAAGCTCATCGGTTATAAATCTTTCAGCGCCGGTGAGTGTCTGTTTTCTGATATAATCGGCAGGTACCTTGTCCAGATTAGAGTTGGTAATTTCTATATAATATCCAAAGACTTTATTATAGCTTACTTTTAAACTCTGGATACCGGTTCTGTCTCTTTCTTTCTGCCCAAACTCTGTGAGCCAGCTTTCTCCGTTGTTCATAAGATCTTTCAGGTAATCCAGATCTGCATTGACCCCCTTTTTGATAATTCCGCCCTCTTTTATTACAACCGGTGCGTCATCTCGAATAGTCTGTTCAATAATATCAGCATAATCTTTAAGTTTTTCCAGATCTTTTTCGATGGTTTTGAAAACATCAAGACCTGTTTGTTTAGATGTTTCAACTAATTCAGGCAAAATTTTGAGTGAGGATTTCAAGCTCAAAAAGTCTCTCGGGGCGGCAGATGTATTACTGAGCCTTGTAGAAAGTCTCTGTATGTCGTAGATTTGCTCAAGCATTCCATGAATTTCAATTCGTGCTGCAGAATTTTCTACGAGCGTTTTTACAACATTCTGTCTTTCTACAATTTTGTCTTTTTCTTTAAGCGGCTGACAAATCCAGGATCTGAGAAGCCTTGCACCCATGTTGGTAGAAGTTCTGTCAATAGCCCACAAAAGCGAGCCGTATTTATTCTTTTCCCTGAGGGTTTCGGTAAGCTCAAGATTTTTTCTTGAGCCGGCATCAATTGTCATGTATTCAGAAAGTTCATAAGTCTTGATTTTTTCAAATTTCGGGAAACCGTCTTTAAGATTTTCCCATATATATGCCAGAAGCCCTGCTGCAGCTCTAAACCCCAAAGGGCAAGTATTGTATCCGATAGCATCAAGGTTGTTTATTTTAAATACCTGTTTTAAGTTTTCTTTTGCAAAATTTTCTTCAAAAACTTTTTCCGGGACTTTTGAACAATTATAATAATTTGTAATCTCTTCCGGCAAGTCGACTGTTTCTTCAGGAACGATTTGAAACGGCTCAAGCTTTAATTTTTTAGCCGGAGCAATGATTTCGGAAGGCTTAAGCCGTACAAGTTCCGTAACAAGAGTCTCATAATTAAGGCTGGTTGCTTTAAATTCGCCGGTTGAGATATCAGTGTAAGCAAATCCCCACTTTTCTTCACCGTTTTTAGATTTATTCTTAAAAACCGCACACATATAATTGTTGCTGTTTTGGTTCAGAAAATTGCCTTCAATAATTGTTCCGGGAGTAATAATTCTTACCACTCCTCTTTTTACAATACCCTTTGCAAGTTTCGGATCTTCCAGCTGTTCACAAATTGCAATTTTCATATCTTTTGCAACAAGTTTTTCCAAATATCCGTCAATTGCCTTAACAGGAATTCCTGCAAGCGGAATTTTTCCCAGAGCACCGCTCTCTCTGCCGGTCAGGGTAATTTCAAGTTCGCGGGACAAAGTAACCGCATCTTCAAAAAAAGTTTCGTAAAAATCTCCCATACGGTATAAAAGAAGACAGTCCGGATGTTCGCGTTTTATTTCTATGTATCGCTGCATTGCAGGCGTTGCATCTTCAATGTTTATATCCACTGTATTTATAAGATTGATTTCAGGCTTTGTCATAGTTATAATTGTACATAATATACACCAGAGGTGCAAGTAATGTTTAGATTAATAAAGATTATTTTTAACGCTTTTTTACTGGTTTTGGCTATTATCGGTTTTAACGCAATCGGCGGACAAAAATATGTTGAAGCGGTAAAAGTCAGTATCGGGAATTTCATACAGGAGCACGCAATAGAAAGTGCGAAAAAAATAGGAAACTTTTCCGGTTTAAATGAAGAGTTTCAAATTGATAATGCGGTTAATCTCGGCGGCTATAAAGCTATTCTTGCCGAGCATAAAGCTTCCGGGCAAAAGATGATTATAGTGGATTCCGGCAAAAAACCGCTTCTTACGCAGAATGATATCAAAAGCAATAATGTTGATAAAAAAATGAAAGACCTTGCCGAAAAATTCAAATATCAGGCAATTACTGTTAAAAACATCAAAATAACTTCACGAGGAACAATGAATATCTACGGGAAAAATGTTCCTTATGCCAAATTTGAAGCAGAGGTTACAAAGCTTCCGTTTTCAGATATATCTGGAATTGTAGCAAGCGTAACAACTTCTGACGGTTCGGAAAAACTTGCAATTTCTCTGAGTCAGAAGGATAAATACTCCCAGCTTATTGCAAATGAGTTTTATAAAGGTGTGAAAGAAGGAGGGGCGTAAATTTATTTATCGGTGATCAAGTGACCAAGTGATCAGGTGATCAAGAGAGGTTTTTATTGGTGACTGAGTGATTAAGTGACTAAGAATATAAAAATAGTAGTGTGGAGCTTGCTCCACAAAATTTGTATAAGAAATGTAGGTGTAGAAATGTAGGTCAGGTATTGTCTGACAATAACATAAACTAAAACAGTTTTTGTTGGGTGAAATCCGACAATCACCCAATTTCTAAAAAGGATATGGAATTATGAAAAAGATTATTTTATGTTTTATTTTAATGATTTTTACGGTTAATACCGGATTTGCAGTTGACAGATATTCAAAAGATTATCTGCAGAATCACAAACACTTTTCAATTATGAATCCGATTTCAGAAGGTATTGCGGGGCATATTATCAAATCTTCTTTGAAAAAAGAAACCGGCGGAGATTACAAAGTTATATTTGAAGGATACACAACTTCAAGTATCAAAAAAGGTATATTTAAAAACCTTGAAATTACCGGTGAAAATATCGTAACAGAAGGTATTCCGGTACCTTATGTACATCTTAAATCCATTACAGACTATAATTTTGTGGATTATACAAAAGATCCTGTTGAATTCAAATCCGATATGAAATTTTCTTATGACTTGCTTCTCTCTGAAGAAAGTATGAATACTGCATTGCAGGACAAAGCATACAAAAAAGTCCTTGATACAGTGAATAATATAGCTTATCCATTGTTCCAGATAACAGGAGTAAGCACCAAGATACAAAATAATCAGCTTTATATATTAACAGAATATACTTTTCCGATAGCAAGCGGAACTAAAAAACGCGTGTTTGTTGCATCTTCGGATTTTGTTATAAAAGACGGGAAAATCCGTGCTGGGAATATAAAACTCAACAGTGCTTACGGAAATCTTTCTCTGGAAAAAGTTGCCAACCTGCTTAATCTTGTAAATCCTCTGGAATTTACTCTTTCTATGCTTGATAATGAAAAATGTGATGCGAAAATTGAAAATATAAATATTGTTAACAACAAAATAAAAATTGATGGTAAAATATTTGTAAAAGGAGATTAAGCCATGAATTTTTCTCAAAAACTGGGTTTGTTTATACTAATTGTAATATCAGTTGCTTATGTATATTTTTCATTTTTCAGCAATGGTGATTTTCATCTAAGCCTGCCCGGAAATGAAACAACACCGCCTGCAGAAGAATTAACTCCGATTGACGGCAATGAAACTCAGCAGGAAAAACCTGTTCAGAAACATGAGTATAAAACAGTAAAAATTTTTGTGGTTGATTCAAGCGGAAATTTGCACTCTCTTAACCGTGAATGTGATGTTAATACGGAAAAATCCTGTTTTGCTTTTGCAATAAAAGAACTTATAAAAGCTCCGACCAACTGGGAAAAGTCCAAGGGCTTTATATCTGAAATTCCTGCGGGAACAAAAATTTTATCAGTAAGAGAAGGTGACGATAACATAATGATAGATCTCTCTTCCGCTTTTGAAGGCGGCGGCGGAACTGAGAGTACGTATACAAGAATCCGTCAGCTTATAAAAACCGCAAAAGCAAATACAAACCTGCCGGTGTACTTATATATAAACGGACATCAGGCAGATGTAATCGGCGGTGAAGGAATTATGATTAAGCAGCCTTTAACGGAGAGGTCGCTGGATGACTGATGAAGTAAAAAAAGATTTGGATTATTATATGAACCTTCCATGGACGCTTATAGAAGGTACTGATTTGGATTTTAACGGCAATCCTTATCACTATATTGAAATTAAAGAGATTCCGAGTTTTGCTTTTTGTGCAAAAACGCGTGAGAAAGCATTAGAAAACTATAAAAAACAGTTAAAACTCTCCTTAATGCTCATGCTTGAGGATGGTGACAGAATTGTTGAGCCGGGTGAAGAAACCGAAGATGATATTGATTGGGAAAGTATATGTCCTTAATAGAATTATTTGAAATAAAAATTTCAAGAATGACAAAAGATGATGTGGAAGCTGTTGCTGCTATTGAAGCGGAAGCTTACGGCAAACACCACTGGGCAAAATCGTCTTTTTATGACGAGATGTCAAATGCGCTTGCAAAATACTATACTGCAAAAACCTCATCCGGTGAACTTGTCGGATATGCAGGCACCTGGCATATTTTAGAAGAAGGGCATATTACAACAATTGCAGTGAAAAAAGATTTCTTAAGACATCATATTGGCGAAGCTCTCATTCATCAAATCATAGAGGACTGCTATAAGGACGGAGTAAAATACCTGACTCTTGAAGTCAGAGTCTCAAATATTCCGGCAATCAAGCTTTATGAAAAATACGGGTTTCAGTCTCTTGGTACAAGAAAAGGGTATTATCAGGACAACAATGAAGATGCGCTTATTATGTGGACTGAAAATATTTTTTATGACAAATTTAAAATGAAATATCAGGAAAATATAGAAAAGTTAAAAAATCTCGGGATGAATATTATTGCAGAGTAAGGGTCTGCAGGTTATATAATGAGCAAAAGAATAGAAAAAGAAATAAACAGTTTTAAATATAAAGGCGAACCGATAAAAATAACGCTCGGGACGCTTATTTTGACCGGTCTTTGCGTATTGCTCATTATTGTTGCAACCTTTACGCAGGTTACAATAAAACATCCGTATTTTCCGCTGGATACTTTTACTTTTTTGTCCGGAGATGTCAATGATTATGAAATTTTGCATCATTTTATAAAGAGTTACAAATATATACCGCAAATTCCGGTTGTATTTTTTATCGTGGCGCTTCTGGGCAGAAAATTCGGGATTCTGTCTATAGTGATGTATATAATTCTCGGTCTGTTTTTCCCGATATTTGCGCTCGGAGGCGGCATCAGTTATATGTTTGAATACGGCTTCGGCTACATTCTGGCATTTGTACCGGCAATATTTTTTGCGGGAACATTACTTAAAGGCAGGACAGATGTTTTGAGAGTATTTTTAATCTCTATTATCGGGGTTTTGACAATACATGTACTCGGAATTTTATATATGCTTTTTATTGCAACGCTGAGACACGCCCCGATGGATCTGGTAACAAGCTGGATAACTTCCCAGAGCGGAGTTCAGGTACTGTATGATATCTTTTTCTCAATGGTTGGAATATTCTTGGGACGTCAAACCAGAAAACTTTTGTGGATTGTTATGTGTTGAATTTTTATCCGATTTTTTCAAAATCAGCGGCACTGTGTTTGCATATCGGACAAATAAAGTCCGGGGGTAAATACTCTCCTTCATAAATATATCCGCAAATTTTGCATCTCCAGCCTTTTTTTTCAGTTTTTTGCGGTTTCGGCTTAATGTTATTCTGGTAATATGTATAAGTTACAGTTGGTTCTTCTGATAGAATTTCAGCCGCAACAAGCCGGGCTATAAATAATGTATGTGTCCCTAAATCTATTACCTGCTTAACGTAAGCTGACATATAGGAGTTTGTGTTTTGAGTAATATATAAAACTCCGTTCGGGCTTCTTTTTGTGTCATAAAAAGAAGCAAACTTATCAACATCACGCCCTGATTGGAACCCAAAATGTTTAAAAATTTCAAATTTTGAACTTTCACTAAGGATAGAAACATTGAACTTTTTTGTTCTCTGTATCATCTCGTTTGTGTAATTCTTTTTATTGACTGCAATAGCGATTTGCAGCGGGTCGGATGTTACCTGCATAACGGTATTTATAATACATCCGTTGTCTTTTTCTCCCTCGTTTGCAGTCAGAACATAAAGACCATAGCCGATATTAAACAAAACTTTGTTATCCATAAATACAAGATTAACATTAAAACCGGATTATGTAAACAAATATTTTAGCGAATATTGTTATAGTTCTAAAAGTTCTGTCATTCAGGATGTAAATGTATCGGGCTTGGCGTAAGAACTCTAGGCTTGCCGTCATTCAGAAGCCGACAGCAATTCAGGGCTGAAGAATTCCTATAATATTTAATGTTTAAGAGATTCATCGGACTTACGTCCTCTGAAAGACGGCACTATGGAAGTAAACTTACAAGTTTAGCGTCATTGCGAGGGAACAGCCATTCATCCCGAAGCAATCTATAATGTTTTTTAAAACCGGATTATGTAAACAAAATTTTATTTAAACTGTTCGTACAGCCAGCCTTTTTCTTCCAGAAACCTCAAAAGCGCCTGTCTGTTTTCCGGAATATCAGCTCTTGTTTTACCATTGAGCCTTTCTTCATCTCCGTCAGTACCGTTAACTTTTTCGCAAATATTCATCCATTCATCAATACCGATTTCCCAACCGTCACTGTCCCAGCTTTTACCGGTAACTTCTTCAACAATATCTATGTACCGTACAATTTGCGGCACACTCATATATGAATGCGACTCGAATTCTTCTAGCTTTGCTTTGTTTTCCGGTTTTAAAAGCTCTCTAAAATCAAAAGCTTTCATGTTGCGCATTTTATTCCAATCTGCCTGATGGGAGGCGTACTCTTCCGGAGTCATATCAGCCTGCTCCTCCTGGGTTTTAGTCGGAAACATAGCCCAGCATAACCGATTTTTCATCTCATCAGATGTATTTATATCTCCTTCTCTCGCTATTTCACTAAATAAAGAAGCACATCCGGTTACTTCAATTTCACCCTGTTCATTTCTTACAGGCTGGGTTGCAAGGGGCGGGCGGTCAATACTGCCGCCGCAGCAGGATATCTGCTCATTATCAGTTATAAGCCGTGTGTATGCAGTATTGTTGCACTGGTTGTACAGATTTGAATCATCTTCGTCACCGGTTTTAAAGAGCCAGGTATTTAACTGTTGAATCATATATTTTTTGATTGTTATTATATCTTTTTGTGAAAGCTGAATACCATACCTGTCTTCAACTTCTTCTTTTATACTTTCTGTCCACCCCTCAATCCATCTATCCATAGTTACAAGATCACTTACTTTTTCATCAGTATTATATACTTTAGCTAATTCAGCGCTTGATAATCTGCCTTCAAGTCCAACATAACTGTTATCACACATTCTTAATTCATAAAAAGCAGCTTCCGCATTGTTTATTATGCCGTCTCTGTTTACATCATTTGTAAACCATTTATCTATGTTGCGCTTTGCCGAAAACTCCGCATCCCGCATTGCGGAGGAGTGTATTTCATCTTTTGTAACAATTCCATTCCCGTCTTTATCAATGTTAATAAGTGTGTAAAACTCATTTTCACTAATATATCCGTCTTTATTAATATCAAGTTTTTGAAATACGCTTGTGTCTTTGCAGATTTCTTTTGCAAAAGTTTTTTGATCAATTCTTATTTCAGAAGTCTCATCAGAGGGTTGTGTATTTTTTGCGTTCTGAATATACGCATTAAATCTGTCTGCAAAGTCGTTGAAATTAATATTATCTGCCATAAGTTGTATCCTTGAATGTTATTGTCGGGTCTCACCCGACTCTCTTTTAACTCTTAAAATATACTTGTATTTTTTCTAATATCAGCTTCTATTCTGGCAAGGTCAGCCTCTAAATTTCTGACCGTTTCAACAGCACCCTGACTTCTAGCAAGTGCAATCTGCTGCTTCTTAATATTTCTGGCATTTTTTAAGTCCTCAAGGTTTTCTGCCTGAGGTTTTATCTTGCCGGATAAATTTTCCATCCTTTTTTCGTATTCCACATCCGAAAGTTTGCCGGAATTTGAATTCTGCTTAGGTTCTTCATTTCCAGAAATTCTTGTCATATAATGCTCCTTTCTTTTAGGTAAATGTTATCTTGGGCATAATTTTGGGGTGAAAAAGATTATAATAAGAATATTTATACTATATTATAGTCATATTAAGCTCTATTTGTCAAGACTAATAATCTTACTAAAATCTTTATATGCAATAGAAAAGATAGTATTCTGTTGTTGAGATGGGTGAAATTTCTAAAAATTTAGGTCTTAGAATAAAAGAATTGCGGGAAAAAAGAGGGCTTACGCAATTAAAGCTTGCTGAAATTTTAAATATGGAAGCTTCTAATCTCTCTAAAATTGAAAGAGGAGTGCAAATACCTAAAGAAGAAAGCCTTGAGAATATTTCAAGAGCTCTGGAGGTTGAAGTTAAAGAATTGTTTGATTATAGTCATTTTGCGGATAAGGATAGTTTAATAACAAAAATAAATAAAATTTTAGAATTATCTGATGAAAAAACTGTCCAAAAGTATTACCGTATCTTAATAAATCTGTAACTATAGCTTGACAGGGCAAAGTCTTTATACTAAACTTCAAATATGCCGGAGTATAGTGCTATGGTATGCCTTGCCCGGATTATACACAAAAGCCTTAATCAACCGGTCGCAAGATTAGTTGATTATTGTAAAAAAGGAGAAAAGAAATGCCAAAATTAAAAACACACCGTGCTGCAGCTAAGAGATACAAAGTTACAGGCACAGGTAAAATTACAAGAAGACATGCAGGTATCGGTCACTTGCTTCAACACAAGTCAGAATCCAGAAAACGTAAGATTTTCGGAGATGCCGTAATTTCTGAAACTCACGAAAAACTGGTTTCTAAAGAGTTACCTTACAAGAAGTATGCTAGATAGGAGTGTTGAACAATGAGAATTAAACGTGGAAATGTATGTCGCAACAGACACAAAAAAATATTAAAGCTTGCTAAAGGTTTTAAAGGCGCAAGAAGCAGAATCTTCAAAGTTGCAAATATTGCAGTAATGAAGGCTCTTAAATACGCTTACAGAGACAGACGCGCTACAAAACGCAATATGAGACGTCTTTGGATTGTAAGAATCAATGCCGCTGTTAGAGAACAGGGTATGAGCTATTCAAGATTCGTTAATGCCTGCAAAAAAGCAAACATTCAGGTTAACAGAAAAATGCTTGCTGATCTTGCAGTAAACGACAAAGAAGCTTTCTCTGTTGTTGTAGAAGCAGCAAAAGCAGCTTTATAATTTAATAAATGTCTTTAAAAAAGCGCGGGTGACAATTTTGTCACCCGCGCTTTTTAATATATTACATGGAAGAAAAGGAGGTTACATATCATATACAAAGTTTTGCCCTGTTGTATTTTCAGCAGCTTCCTGCCTCATAGCTTGAGATGCGAAGAACATTTGCTTTGCATAACTTTGAATTTCAGTATTATAAACTCTCTGGTCAAAGATATTTTCGTATTTTTCCAGATAATCTCCGATAGGGTTAACAACATCTGTTAATAATCCCAGGGCAGTGTCGGCAAACTGCTTTAAAGCCCTTTCACCTATACCGAGTTCTGCCATCTTTTCAGAAAGAGTCAGGGTTAAAAATCCGCTTTGCTTAACAGCTTCTTCCGCCTGCTGCAGGAGCTTTTCTTCCATTTTCTCTTCAGCAGCCGCGTGTTGTTTAGTCGGATCATACGTTTGGGTTTTGTATGTTTGTAAGAATGTATTCAGGTTAAATGTTTCTGCCATATCCTTTGCCCTGTCCTTTGTATTAATGTTATCGGCATTTTTTTCTAAAACTTTAGGGTTTTTAGGAAAAATTTTACAATTTGTTACAAAGAATGGAAAACTCTTATTATAACCTGAGCTTATCAGGCTGTTGTTTTATAAAATTCGGGCAAATTTTTAGTTTATATGTCAGGTTTTTCCTGAGAAGAACTTTAATGGATTGCAACGAAAATCGGAGGTTTTCTTGCAATGACAACGAGCTCGTCGTACTGACTACCAACCCAAATACATTTACCCCCGCAATGGCAGAAGACTTATAGTCTCACTTACCAAAGTGCCGTCATTCAGAGGGCAAGCCCGAAGAATCTCTATAGCTAGTGACAGGCGTTAATGTTGGGTAAAACCCAACATTAACTTAACTCTTTGCATAAAGTTCACTGCGGAAAGCTTTAATTTTTTCTGCTTCTTCCCTGTAATTACCGGCAAAAAGTTTATTTACGTTTTCATTAAGGAGCTTAATAACGTCTTTTATGTTTTCTCCGTTCATAACAACCATATCATTCGCCATTTCTGTATTTGAAAGAGCAAGCCTTGTTGTATCTCTAAAACCTGATGCGGCAAGTTTCTGAGCAAGCCCGTTATCTTCAATATTTTTACAAAGTGCCTGCGCTACAAGCATAGGAGCGTGAGAAATCAAAGCTACAGCTCTGTCGTGCTCAAGAGGAGTTGTCATTATAACATTTGCTCCCGTTGATTCAATTACTGTTTTTAATACTCCAAAATCTTTTAAATCCGTATCTTCTTTTGGAGTAACCGCCCAGACTGCCCCATTAAAAAGTTCCGCAAAGGAGTGTTCCCAGCCGCTATGCTCCGTTCCTGCCATCGGATGAGACGGAATGAACTTGTATTTGTAAGATTTATGGGATACAAACTCTTTTAAACTGCAAACATCGGTAACTATAGTATTTTCATCCAGATAATTTTCCAATTTATCTAAAATATCCAGCGTTTTATTCATAGGAGTGCAGACAAAAACAACATCGCAGCCTTTGAGTGTCGAATAATCACTGCTTACATTTTCTTCTTCTAAAGAGCGTGAAACACCAACCACGTCATATTTTTCACGGCACTTTTTAAATATAGAGCCGCCAATCAACCCCAGCCCGATAACTCCTATTTTCATAAATCTCCCTTTTTTACCTATTTACCTCTTACCCTAAATCTTTATGGTGAAAGTGTTTTATGCCTTCTACATAATCTTTTACAATATCGCCGTTTCCTTCAAGATTGTATTTGTATATAGTAAGCCCTTCTAATCCAACAGGTCCCCTTGCGTGAGTCTTGTTGGTAGAAATTCCGACTTCTGCCCCAAAACCGTACCTGAATCCGTCAGCAAACCTTGTTGAAACATTATGGTAAACTCCTGCAGAATCAACCGCATTCATAAAAATTTTCGCATTCTTTTCATCCTCGGTAATAATAGATTCCGTATGACCGGAGGAGTATGTGTTTATATGCTCGATTGCTTCTTCAAGCGAAGCTGTGAATTTGTATGCAAGAATCTTGTCAGAATACTCCTTATGCCAACTTTCAGGCTTATCTATAAGTTCTATTCCGGCATCTTCAAGAGCCTTTAATAATTCATTAGCATATTCAAATCCTTTATGTATTAAAAGCGTTTCTACAGAATTGCAGGCAGAAGGATACTGGGTTTTGGCATCAATAATAACTCTTTTTGCTTTTTCTAAATCCGCACTTTCATCAACAAAGATATGGCAAATTCCGTCAGCGTGTCCGAGAACAGGAATTTTAGTATTTTCTTTAATGAATTTCACAAGGCTGTTGCCGCCTCTCGGGATAATTAAATCAATATACTTGTCCTGAGAAAGCATATTAGCGACATCATCTCTTGTAAAAACCTGAGTCAAAACATTTTTCGGGAAATTATAAGTGTTATCAAGAGCTTCCTGAATAACCCGCATAATTTCTTTATTAGTGTTAATCGACTCTTTTCCGCCTTTCAGAACCACTACATTAGAAGATTTTATAGCAAGTGCTGAAATTTGTGATATAACATCCGGTCTTGCTTCAAAAATTATCCCTAAAACTCCAATCGGACAGGAAACTTTAGTCAGAACCAGCCCTTCATCCAACTCTCTTTTTAAAAGAACTTTGCCTACCGGATCTTCAAGGTTGGAAATATCAATAATTCCCTGAACCATATCCCGCATTTTGTTTTCGTCCAATTTTAAACGGTTGTATGTGGATTGGCTTAATTTTCCGGCTTCAACAAGAGGTTTTGCTTCATCTAAATCCCTTTGATTTGCTTCAAAAATCTTTTCTTTGTTGTCTTTCAGATTTTTAGCAATATTTAATAAAGCAGTGTTTTTGACTCCTACAGGAAGCACCGCAATTTTTTTTGAAGCTGTCTTTGCTTTTTTTGCAAGTTCTATAAATTTATCTTCTTCCATTTCTGTAATCCTCGCATAGCTTGCAATACATCATTCTTCTAAGATTTACCATACGGGAGAATTTCTTTCTCATAAGGTGTTCCTGAAGAGACATTGCCGGTTTTTCATCCAGAACCGTCGGACGCTTAACAATATATCCGGACAAATTCATAAAAGGGACAGCATCTCTGTAATCCATAAAAGGATTTCTTCTGTATTGCTCGCTCATACCTTCTCCTTATTTGTGATAGTCTTTGACTAAATCTTATTCAAAATATTTTGTTGTATCAAGGCTTTGTAAACGAAAATTTACTAAATTTTAAACTTGAAAAATTTTTATCTTGTTGATATAGTAGACAGGTGGGGAAAGTAAAGTATTATATTTACCCCCAGAAAAAGTAAGCGCCCGTAGCCCAGTTGGATAGAGCGTTTGGCTACGAACCAAAAGGTCGGGGGTTCGAATCCCTCCGGGCGCATTTTTAAAAAAGAGTCGAAAGACTCTTTTTTTATTAAAGTAGATGCGGTAGATCAAAGATTTACCACATCCTATTCTGCTGCACTAGTAAGTGAAACTTCCAAGAGTGCAGTCATTCAGAGGGCGTTAGCCCGAAGAATCTTTTTAATTTTGAAAGTTTTAGGGATTCTTCGCCCTTGAATGGATGTCGGGCTATGAATGACTACAAGCTGGTTAAACGCCAAGTGAACGCAAGCGCTTTTGCCCACGCCCTTGAGGGGGAAGTACCCGAAGAGAGCATGGGGTATGGAAGTGAATAATTTGACCTCTCCCCCGAATTTCTAAGTTTCGCTCCTGCTCAACTTTAAATTCTTCCCTGTCTCGGATTTGCTCCACGCTCACGAAGTTTCACTATCGGAGCAAAGCTCCTGCCGGCTCAATCCGTTCTCCCCAAAGGGGCACGCGAATATACATTATCGTTTGATTAATGCATTCCCTCGTCCAATAACCGCACTTATCTCCCAAGTTAAGGTGGTCGAAGTTGTGCGAGCGTTAGTGAGCTACAAATGCGGGTGGGGTTCAGACAAAGTTACTCACCATCCTAACCTTCCCGGGGTAAATATATTGGTTTGGTATGTAATACTACAAGCAGGATGTATTTATCCGTGGAAGGAACGCGCTTGTGTCGTCCAATTAGCACATTCCCCTCGCCCTATAAAAATCATGTCATTGCGAGGGGATAGCTGTTCAGCCCGAAGCAATCCGGAACGAATTTTACAATTAAAAACAGTATGTTGTGTGGAACCCAACAATAACAATATGGATTGCCGCGTCGCTCTCGCTCCTCGCAATGACGCCAAGCTAGTAGTTTTACCTACCAGCCCAAATATTTCCCCTGATACCCCATTTGCGCATTTCCCTAGCTCTTTTGGGGCGTGGGGAGAATTTGTTGGCGAGTCGTGCGAACTTAGAAATTCGGGAGAGGGGCTGAAAAACTATTACTTCAACCATGCCCTCCCTACCCCCTTCGGGTAATGTCTTGGATTTGCTCCACGTTCGCAAAATCTCACTTTCGGAGCAGAGCTCCTATCCGTTTACATTGCTCGCTATCCGGACTACCTCGCTAACGTCCGTGTCGTCCGTCCGCAAATCCGTTTCCCCACAAGGGAGCTTCAGCCCGACAATAACTCAATTTTTGTCGAATTTTACCCGACAGACATTTTTTAATTACAAAAATTAATAAACAAACTCAAATACAATCCCGTAGATTTTCTTTTCCGTATAATTTGTTATTACATAAACCGCCGAGTCGTATTTTAAAGTGTCTGCAGGAACTGTTTTTATAATTACTCCCTCAAGTTCTGTCTCGTTTTTAATGTCTTTAAGAACATCGATTTCAGATTGGACATTCTTACTTGTAAAAAACAATTCTGTCGTCAAATCACCGTTTTTAAAGGGGTCTGTTACGTGGGTTATTTTTATTGATTTTACTCCCGCAGGTAAATTAAATTTAACGGTATCATAGGTTCTTTTCTCCTGCGGTGTATCATAGATTAAAATATACTTTGAATTCGGGCAATAATGTATTTCATTCAGACTTAAGGCTTTTTGTAAATACGGATAATTTCTGTTTATTCTTGCATAAAATTCCGCATCGGGATTTTTTTCAATACAAAAAGGTATGAGAGGGTCGATATTGCCTCTTATACCTCCGGGCGTAAGACATTGTGCAGTTTTTCTTTTATACAGCCATCCGCCGAGTCCGAGAAGCGCCGCACCGCCGATTGACCCGAGAGTTATTGCAGTAACAGCGCCGCCCGACAGACCGTCTTTATGACCGGTATTTCCCCCTGCCGGCGTATCTCCGGCAACGGGGTTCCGGTCTATTGCAAAGACAAAACTAGGCTGCCCTATTCTGGCAAATGCTGCAGGGGCTGTTATTGCAAGAAGCATAAAAAAAGTTATTATTTTTTTTAACATAATCTAAACCCGTCCGAGTGTTATAACAAGATGAGCCCTGTAAGTCGTACAAACCGTATCATCGTGCGCAAGCACCTGCGGCGTAAAAAAGTCTGTTTCCACTTTGTCGTGCGGATTGTTAATTGTATAAGAAGAAGGTGTCACCGACAAATCTTCATTGTCCATCGGATATCTTCCGCAAGTGCTGCAGCAGCTCTCCATCTTTGCACTAACCTGAATCGGATCCGCCAGATTTGTTGTAATTCTCACCGAAAACGGACAGAGACTCATCCGGCAGCACTTTTCATCTAAAATTTCCGTCTTTCTTATCTGCATATTTTCAAGCTCATCGTCTTTATCATATTCGACATTTTCAACAATAATTTTTTCTATGTGCAAAACCTCGGGCACACTCCCCTGTATTACCTGCTCTGAACGATTTTCCGCAAACACGCTGCAAGCAGAGAAGTAAATTATTAAAAATGTGAATATCATTTTTTTCATATCAATTAAACTATAAAAGCAGCATATAAAATAGAAATTCCCCGGACAGATATTCACAAAATTACCCGACTGTTTCCCGCTTTGTATTATTTATTTACCTGAAAAAATATTTTATAAAAAAAGTGACTTGAGGATTTAATTCATAATGAAAAAAATAATTAATATTATTTTACTCTTTATAACTTTTATCCTGCCTCCTGTCGTAAGGGCGGATATGTTTATGCGCGCGGAACTCTCGGGAATGCCTGTTATAACGCCTTCAAACATAACTGCTAATATTAATTTAACTTATCCGCAAATAGGGATTTCAAGGCTCTGGGCAAGTGCACTTGAACCTTTTATAACCAATAATGAAAATCCAAATATTAAAATTCCTGTAAATAAGTTATTTCTTATTTGTGACGGGGAATCTTACCAGTTAAGCAACACAGGGATGCAATTATTCTATATAGACCCGCTCGGAGATATTGATTTTACAAGAACGGCGCAGAAAAATATAACTCTCAGGTTGGAAAACATAGGAGAATTACCGGCAGGAACGTATTCAGTACCTTTAAAATTCGTAAACCGCACAAGTATTGTTCAGGAATATGAATGCGATTTTTTATTCACTTTTATTATTGAAGAAAAACAAACCCTGTCATCATTCAGCGGAGATCCGTATATAGTCCTGAGTGAAGAAGAAGTTTTTAATAAACAGATTTCAGTTAAAAACAAAAATGATATAAGGCTTGATTTGACTTCCAATACCGGCTGGAATCTATGGCTTGACACTTCCGGGATTACAAATATTGAAGGAGAATATTCTTTTTTAATCAAGAGTTATACGGGAAATATTTCAAGCTATGAACAGAATCTTACACAAATTCTGCCGAATAAAAGGTATCTGTTAGCCAGAGGGACCTCTACTTTAGAGGGTTTTGAAAGCGGGAATACAATTCCTACGTCTCTTACAATAGAGTACTCTTTCAAAAATAACTCTGACAGGTTTATCAAAGAGGGTATACAGCAATATCCGCTAACTTACATTATGGAGAGAGAATAATATGAATATTTTTGTTAAAGCAGCTATTTCTCTTGGTTTTATACCGGCTCTATTATGCCCTGCTTACGCAGCAGTCAAAGTTACGCCGACTCTTATTGAACTTAATGCCAATAAAAGCAGCGGAAATTACCTTACAACGTCTTTCAGCGTGCAGGCGGACAAGAATGAGACAATAAGATACAAGCTTTATCCGGAATATTTTACAATCACTGACGACGGCAAGATGAATGCCGTACCGGTTTCTGAGAAACCTGACAATCTCATTCCCCATGCAAGATTTGTTCCGAACGAATTTACGCTCAAAAACGGGAATCCGCAGCTTGTCAGGGTAACTTTTACCGACATTAAAAGCCTTCCGGACGGAGAATCCAGAATGGTTATGTTTCTTGAAGATGTTGCGGCAAAAGAAATTATTCTGCCTGCCAAAAACAAAAACGTCAATACAAAACTTATCGTAAAAACAAGGCTCGGAATCCCTATTTATGTTGATAAGGGAAGATTTGTAAAAGCCGGAAGTTTTAATGACTTAAAAGTGGAACAGAATAACAAAAACCTTGTTTACTATATGAAACTTTCCGCCGGCGGAAACAGTAAAGTCCGGTATCACGGAAAAGCACAAATTATTAAAAACAAAGAACTTATAAAAGAATTTAGTATGAACAGTAACACAATAAGAGCCAACGGAATTTTTGAGGAAACAGGGCTTATTCCAGAAAATCTCGAAGCCGGGAATTACATACTAAAAGTCATTTTAACATACAAAAACGAAAAAGGGGAAAATAAAAATCTTATAAAAGAGATTTCATTCAACGTAGGTAACTCAATTTAAGGAGAAATTATGAACAAAAAACTTTTAACAACAATGCTCGTATTAGGAGCGGCAAGCCTCGGAGTGCAGGCAGAAACTTTTGACACACAAATTTTGAGAGCAACTCTTGCACCGTTTGTTGACATCAAGGCTGAAACTGACATTCAGACAAAAACAATTGATCCTGAGACTGGTAATCTGGACAGCGGATTTTCTTCAATTTTTACAATAAGGTCAAACGCTGAAACAGACCTTTATCTAACCGCAAAAGCTGATACGCAGAACGGATACGAGCAGGCATTTTTCAAAAAAGCAGGTGTTGTATATGTAATTTTAACAAACACTGAGAAAAAGCCTGCCGGCTCTGCACTTGCAGACATAAGAACCGGAACGGCAATTCCTTCAAATAACGCAAATGCCATAGCTTATCCTGTATCAGGGGTTGAAATTGCAGGAGCAACAACGGTTGAGCCGCAATACAATGACGGCAAAAACCAGTATGAATTCAAAGTAAATCCGGGTGTAACTACTGCCACAACCACAATTTCTTCATCTGTTGATTCAACAACATATTCATTTGACGACAATGCGGGAACTTATGAAGCTCACGTAACATTAACTGATACTACCACATAGGATTTTTTCAATGAGAAATCAATTTATTTTATTTTTACTTTTGTTACTACCGGCGCCGGCTTGTTCCGGCGCTGCTGTAATGGAAAGCGTTCTTACAACCATCGTTCCGTCTGCGGCTGTTGTAAAAACGATTCCTTCGTCTAAAAATAACAGTGTTATTAATCCTGAAAACGGTTCTCAAACAGGATTAGAAGCTATATTTAATATAAAAACAAACGGGGATGATAATACCTATGATTTTATTCTGTCGTCAAGTATTGAAACAACCGGAGGTGTTAAAAATGCTTATGTTTTAAACAATAACAACCTCTATATTATGCTCGGAAATAAAGAGCATTTGCCGGATTCCGCCGCTGTAGCCGATATAGCTTCGGGTGCTCCGTCTAAGAATCCTGATATAATTGCATATCCTGTTATTAACAGCTCTGATATACAGCCTCTTAATTACAAGGGGGAATTGTGCTGCAGGGTATTAAGCGGAGGAGAGCAGGAAATAAATGTTTCACAAAGCGTAAGCAGCAGCCCTTTAGGGAACACGTATTCAATAGATGAAGATACAGCAGGTGTTTATGAGGCGGTCATTACTCTGAATATTTACAGGAAACCCTGATGAAATTTTTTGTACTGGTTCTTTTTACTTTGTGTTTAACTCTATGCCCCGCATTTTCCGAATCTGTTACAACAACTGTAACGTCATTAAATGTTAACGGGGCTGATTATTATGATATTGAGATACTTCCTGTACACTCCGGTGACATTCTCCTTCCGGTCAAACAAATTACAAAAATCTTTAACCTTCCCACTGAAATTAATCACTCGCAAAAAGAAATATCATTTACTAATTTTGAAGATGAAAAAGTTATAGTAAATAAAAACGGAGTATCTTTAAATAACAACAAGATATCCTCCGGACAAAAATTTCTCAAAGACGGGATTATTGAAATAAACGAATTTTATATAGACAAAAACATTGCAGGAAAAATTTTCAATTCTGAATTTACTGTTGATTCCGGCACATTATGCGTAGAAGCTAAAAACAAATATATTGTAAAGACTGAACCTGATGCCGGTGACGAAGTTATTGAAGAAAAAGAAATTTTGCATCCGAAAGAGAAGGGCAAAATTTCATTTGATACTTTTGAAGTTTCAAATTCTCTCATGAATGATTCGACCAAACAGGTTTATCTAAACGCAACACAAAACAATGTAATGTTCAACAATAATACAAGAATGAGCCTTAAGGGCAAATTGTATGAAGGAGATTACACTCTAAATTTCAATACAAACAATTATACCCAGCAGTTTTTCTCATTCGGGGGGCTTAGTTTTTCCTATCGTAACAAACTGCGGGATAAATATTTTTATGAACTCGGACAGGTTTCCGGTTTCAGGGATAATTATAACTCAATCGGGACAATGCTTATAGGGGCGCAAATTTCTGACTACAACGAGTATGAAAAGAAAAACAATACAGATTTTCTTAAAAAAGGAGAAGCAAAACACCGCATTTTTGCAGGAGTTTCCGGATTTAACAACAGACTTTTCAGCTCTAACGGATATATTTACCAGATGAATTCAAAAAAAATTGTTGCGGGTGCAGGGAGAAGATACGGAATAAATGAGCGTATGAACCTTGATACAAAACTTATTTATGACAAAATTATTCAAAGAAATAATGATTCAATTTTCATAACCAATCTTTACAATGACTATTCAATTTTATCATCCGGAGTTTACAGAAACCCAAACACAATGGAAGGTGTTACTTTAATCAATACACTTAATCTCTACAGGAATGAGTTTTACAAGTTAAACGCCCTTGCAGGGCTTTCGCTTATGAAAGATTATAATTTCAATAACGGAAACTATCAGCCCGGTTACTCTTTTTCGCTAGAAAATATTTTTGATTACAATAACTCAACCCTAAAACTCCGGCTCTACCAGCAATCACCTAATTATTATGTCGCAGGCTCTGATTCCGGATTCATCTGCGACAGACTGGGTGCAGAAGCCGTTTATAATTATACAAGAAACAAATTTAATGCAAATATGCGGTATACAAGATATTTTTCCAATCTGGATAAAAGATATTCCGGAGGAACAACTACTTTTGACGAAGCTTACATTAATGCCGGCGCAAATCTTTTAAATTTTGCAAAGCTCAGGCTGAACGGGAATTTAAGATACGGAGAAAACAGTATCGGGCACAATCTCAATTACTATTACAATTTTAATGCCAATAAAAGTATAAATTCCAAACTGTCTCTGGATGCCGGATATATGGGAAACGCCTACAACACTGAATACACCACCGCTATTAATACTCTCTCAAACGGTTTTAAGAGTTCTTACAGCTCTCTTTATTTTAATACCAGCTACAGACTGCCTAAAAATAAAGGAGTTCTTACCCTCGGACACGACAGCGTTAACTATGAATCAGGCGGGGCAAAAAACGATTACAATATGATAAAAGTTAATTACCGTTTTCCGGAATTCAAAAGAATTATACTTGCTCTCGGAGCCGGATATAAATATCAGGGGCTTGACGGAGGCTGCACATACACTGCTGCAATCGGATACCGCACAAAATCCGGAATGATTATAAGTCTCAATTACCAGTACAATACGGCTATGGGGTATATGTTCAATAACATGTACATCCCGTCAAATTCCCGGCACTCAATTAATTTTACTTTCAACGACACATTCGCCTTCTCAAACAACGGGCTGCAATCCGTCGGAACAACTTCACCAAACGAAGGTTTTGTAGAAATTGCGGCATTCATTGACAAAAATCACAACAACAAATTTGACAAAGAGGATATAAAAGTCGCCGGTGTTCCTGTTGCTGTCTCGTGGAAAAGTCATACAATTAAAACAAAAAGAAGTGGCTTCTGCCCTTTGCAATGTGTAGATAAAGGGTATTATGAAGTTAAACTGGACGGAGATAATCTGCATACAAATCTGTCTCCGCTGAATAAGCTAAAACAGGCTATTTATGTTGAACCAATGAAAACAACCCGCGTTGAATTCCCGCTAAAAAGTTCTGTCGGCAATATTTCCGGCAAACTAAATATTGTTGACGATTTTAACAGGAATATGCAAGTTACTGATTTTATAATAAGTTTATTTGATACGGAAGGGAAAGAAGTTGCCTACTCTACCGTAGACGCCTCCGGTAATTATTATTTTTCAGGAATTTCACCCGGCAAATACAAAATTGCGCTCGATAAAAATTTTGTAAACGACTACAACCTTATTCCGGATACTGAAAATGGAGAAATTTCTGTTGATATTCCGTATGTTTATAAAGAATTTGTAGAATTAAACAATCAGGATTTAATTTACAAATGCTACTAAAATCACCTGTATAGCATGCCTATAACAAAATATTGTGCATAACATTTTATCTATTTTGTTATACACCCTGTATTGGCGGGGGTTTTAGACTATTATGCTTTTTGTTTATGTCAAAAAAATCCCCTGACTGGCTAATAAATTTTACATTTGACTACTCGATTATTCGTGATATTATTAGTGTTAAGCAGATTGATTTTACTGCATTTGAATACCGCATAACAAAATAGATAAAATGTTACGTTTGATTAATAATTTTATTTACATTACTTTTTAGATAAAATGTTATGTTATAATTTAAAAGTAATACTGAAAAGAAAAGGGTTTAATATCACAAATGACTGGCATCTACGGAATAATGAATCAAAAAGGAGAGTTTAATGATTAAAGTATCTGTCATTATTCCGGTTTTTAATACCGAAAAATATATCAATAAATGTTTATCTTCACTGGTTAACCAAACATTAGATGATATAGAAATCATTTGTGTAAATGACGGGTCTACAGACAACTCGCTTGAAATTATTGAAAAAATTGCAAACAATGATGCCAGAATCAAAATCATAAATCAGGAGCATAAAAAACAGGGAGCTGCAAGAAATGCAGGGCTGAGAATTGCAGAGGGCGAATACATCGGTTTTGTTGATTCTGATGATTGGATTGACTTGAATTATTATGAAATGCTATACGATACAGCAAAAAAATATGATGCGGATATAGCACTTGCAACAAATGTAAGAATAGGAAACGGCAAAACAAAGAAAAGACTTGAAATAACAGAAGAAAAAACGGCTGTGACTTTGCAGGAAAAAATTGATATCGGAAATCAGGTAAAAAATCCTTGTCCTACAAATAAAATCTACAGGCATTCTATGCTGAAAGAGAATAATATTATCTGGCAGGAGGGAGTTTATTGCGAAGATAAATTATTTACGATACAGGCAATTTATTATGCAAACAAAATCGTAACTGTACCGGATGTAAACTACTATTATTTCAGAAATCCAAATTCTACGGTTCATACAAAATCTGAAAAACATACACTTGACAAAAACAATGCTAAAAAAGCTGTTCTCAATTTTTTAAGAGAACAAAATGCTCAGATAAGAGACAAAGAATTCTGGGCAATAACTGAACAGAAAAAGTTTTTAAGCCTGCCTCTGCTTACTAAAAAGGAAAGCTTAAAGACAGCAAAGTATTATTTATTAGGATTGGTTCCGGTACTGGAAAGAGGTATATAAGTGCAAGTTCTCTGGAAAAAAGAAATAGAAGAAATTAAAGACAGCGGATATTTGAATAACGATATCTCAATTACTGACGCTTTGATTGAGAATTTCTTTAATGAAATTTTGTATCCTACAGACAAAGGTCTGCTTCAGCTTGCATTCAGCAAAAATCCTACCCAGCAGGATTTAGACAACCTTTTGAAAGATTTTGATATAGAAGTCAAAGGCGGAAATAAATCCCTGATGCTTTCTTATTTTATGAAACGCCATCCGGAATTAAATTTCACTGCCTATGAAGGTCCGCGCCTGAAAGGTTTGTTAAAATTTTTCAGATTTAAAAACCTTAGCACTATCTCTCATTTTACAAAAATCGGAAGAGAATTGAATAAAGCCGGCATTATTCCGATGCTTTTAAAAGGCGGAGCAATGAAGTTTTTAAGGCAGGATTTACCGAGAGTAATGAGCGATATTGATATCCTTGTTCCTGAAAAAGACTTGATGAAATGCGCAAAATTAGCAGAACCTCTCGGTTACTGGTGGGAAAAAGTTGATATTCATGCAATTGACCTTCATCCGGAAGGAAGCGAAGAAGGTGCTTTAGATGTCCACAAATTCATTTATATGGAAACCGGACACGAAAAATCTTTACTCAAAGGACTTTATAAAAGAGCAAGAAAAATTGTTGCATTCGGTGTAAATGCACTTATCCCTTCAAATGAAGATTTATTATTTATATCTCTTGTTAACCTTGCAAGAAACCTCAGAAACAAAACCAGTCAGGCAGGACTTTTGTATACTTTGTTTGACTGCAAATATCTGATGGAGAGCAAGCCGGATTTTGACTGGGATATTGTAAGAGAAAATGCAAGAAAAACACATACGGAAATTCAGATGAATTTTGCAATGAAATTCATTGAAAAAATTTCTCCGGATGTTTTGCCGGAGGAAATTAAGCATGACAAGCTTTTTGAAAAAGAAACAAATGAATATTCAAATATGGTAATGTACAACAGATTCTATCTTGAGGATTTGAGGACAAAATGCAGAGCAATGAAAGTCGGGAATTTATTAAAAAATCCGGAACAAATTCCTGAATACCTTGCACTTAAACCAAAATACTTCTTATTGAAAAGAATCCGGAAACATCCAAAATTGATTGAATTATTCATCAAAGATTTAAAAACCAGACAGTACGAGTTTACAAAATAAGGAAGAATTAATGCAGTTTAGAGATTTTACAAAAGAAGAAATCAGAAATTGTTTTTCAAATATTGATAAGTATTTGAAAAACAAAGAGAAAAAGTTTATAAAATATGTTGATCTTGGCTGTACTGTTGTAAGATTAATCGGTTACAGCGAAGAGTTTTTGCCGCATATTGAAAAGCAGTTGACTTTTGTTTTGCGTGACAATGCGCCAAAGTATGACGCAACACTTATTTTGTGGAAAGGAACTGATTTTAATACTCTAATTCCGCAGCTTTCGCCCAAATTCAATCCTAAAACCAATCTAAAACTTAGAATTGACTGGATTTATGCTAAAAGAAAATCTTTTGACTGGCTTCATGTAATTGATAAAGATTTTTCTAAGACGAAACCTGCAATTGATATTCAGGCGGAAAGAGGCTTCTTTATCGGAAACGATTTTGAAAAGAATACTTACTATTATGGCGTAAGAAATCTGGAGCCGGAAGAATTTATTAAAGAAGGGCATTTGTTTGTTCAGTTCTTCAATAATATTTTAAAAACTCCGACCTCGAATCTTGCCCACGGAGCGGTTATCGGACTTAACGGAAACGGAATTTTGATGTGCGCAAGAGGTCAGAGGGGCAAATCTACTTTGTCTGTACTTTCTATGATTAAAGGTTTTGAATACGTCTCTGATGATTATTTGATTCTGCATAAGAAAGGCAACGAGCTTTTATCAAGCCCTATCTATTCTATAATCACACTTTCACCTAAGATGTATAACGAATTGTATGATTATCTGGGCGGTTCAAGATTCGTTTCAAATAACGCAAGAAAAGACAAATACGTGTTTAATATTGCAAATTTCCACGACAGATTCAGAATGAATTACCCGATTAAAATTTGTCTTTTCCCTGAAATTGTATCGGACAAAGAGCCTTCAATCCATCCGTGCGAAAAAGGAAGGGCAATTTGCCAGTTGATTCACTCAACATTGATGCAGACTCAAGACTTAAACGACAATAAAACCGTCAAAAAGATGATGGATATGGTTAAAGACTTTGAGTTCTATAAATTCAATCTCTGCTCTGATATTGAAAAGAATACAGAATTCCTGCGTGATTTTATGAATAATCTTGAAAAACGTGAAAGAAAAACTATCACGGAGGACAAAATTTATCTGGATATAACGTTTGATTTTGCAAATATTCTGAACAGTGAAACCGGAATAATTTATTCGATGAACAAATTTGCGACAAATGTGTTTGAGAATTTGAAACGCGGCGTTTCGTATGAAGCAGTTAAGGAAGCTTTAAAACAATTTGAAAGCGAAAACGAAAATATAATAAGAGATTTTGATTTATTTACAGAAGCTCTTGAGGCTAAAGGAATTACGCTTCCGGCTCCTGTTAACGGAGTACAGGCGGAAATTAATGCAGAATTTGCAAAAGAAGATAATTACCGGCTGTCTTTTGTGGAACATGCAGAAGAAGAATACAGAGAATTAGTGAAAGTAAAAGAAATAAATAAGGAGAATAAAAATGAATTATGTGTTAAATGAAGAAAAAATGTTTGCTGATGTAACAGACGGCATTGCAATTATTATTAACTCTGAAACAGGGATATACTACGGCTTAAACGGTCTTGGGACAGCGGTTTACGAAAATCTTATGAACGGCGCAAGCGTTGAGAGCATTCTTTCTGCACTCAAAGGCTTATCAGGCGCTCCTGCTGACATTGAGGCAAGATTAAACAAATTCATTAAAGATATGGTTGATGCGGAATTGATTATCGAAGGTTCTGCTTCTGATTCAGCGGCAAGCATTGATTCTTCTATTGCTTCAGAAGATAACTTTGAAATGGAATCTAAAGCTTATGATGACGCTCAGGAACTGTTGTTAGCCGATCCTATCCACGAAGTTAAAGAAGAAACCGGCTGGACTCCTGAAAAGGATTCAATCGGCTACACAAAAGAAGAAACCCGTGAAAGAGAACAAAAAGTCGAAGCCTAGGGGGTAAATGTATCGGGGTTGATAGTAATACTACAAGCTTGATATCATTACAAAGAATAATTCCCTAAACCAAGTCAGCCTTTGCCCCCCTTGCGGAGCACCAAAGGGGGGTAAATGTATTAGGCTGGTAAGTCTCTCTACCAGTTTGGCGTAAATGCATTTAGCGAGGAAGAAATCCTGCCGGCTTAATATTAATACCTTAGAAAGCAGACTTCCGGCTTGGCGCAACCCTCCCTGATGAGGGAGGGCAGGGTGGGTGCCAGCAAGAGTAATGACAATTGAATAAAACTCACGCACAAAAACAGTAGTAATACGTCATTGCGAGGGAATAACCAATACAGCCCGAAGCAATCAAAAATGAATAATAAACTTTTCCCCCGCCCCTTGTGGGAGGGGGCAGGGGGAGGGGTAAAACAATCACCCATCCTAACCTTCCCTCAAAAGGGAAGGAAGGCGCAAAACCAGACACAGGCAAGCGTAAGAAAACAATAACAGGAGAACAAAGTGCCAAAAGTATCAGTAATCATACCGGTTTATAACACAGAGAATTATCTCAGAAAATGCCTTGATAGCGTTTGTAACCAAACATTGAAGGACATTGAGATAATCTGTATTAATGATTGTTCTCCGGACGGCTGCCTTGAAATCTTGAAAGAGTACGCATCAAAGGATGAAAGAATTAAAATAATCGACTTCAAAGAAAACAAAGGCGCCGCCTGCGCCCGCAACGCCGGCATCGATACTGCCCAAGGCGAATACATTGCTTTTTTAGACAGCGACGATTATCCAGAAGAAAACAATTTTTATGAGACGCTTTACATAAAAGCTAAAGAAACTGGTGCAGATATCGTAAAGGGAGCTTATAAAGATTCTGAAACCGGATATATTGATGAAACAATAAATAATAAAATAAAAGAAGATAAAAACAATTTTTGTTCAACATATTGTAGTGCAATTTTTGACTCAAAATTAATTAAAATTAATAATATCAAATTCCCTTTGTTACGAGATATGGAAGACCCTGTATTTGCGTTTAAAACCGCATTAAAAGCAAATACAGTAGAAATTATAGACAATTGCTATGTTATTATAGTAAAAAGGTCCGATTCAATTACCTCAAAAACACCATCACTCGATGTCCTCAATGATAAAATTTACGGACTAAAAGAGATATGCAATATGGCTACAAGTATTAATAATGGTTTTGTAATCGCAAATTGGTTTTCTACAACTATACAAGATATGCAAAAAAATAATTGTCAAAAGATTGTTACTCCTATTTTACAAGAATTAGTACACCTTTTTCATAAAATCAAAGATATTCAAAATTTCAAAACTCGCCTTGAAGAAATATACCCGCATTTATATGATCATTTTTCTCAAATTTATATAAATGAATTCTTTAATATAAAGTCATTAATAGAAAAAATTGATAACGCTGAGATAATTTCTTTTGACATATTTGATACATTATTGTTAAGACCTTTCATAAAACCTACAGATTTATTTAATTATATAGAGAAATATTATAATGCTACAGGGTATTGCTATGAGAGAATTATGGCAGAAAAAAAAGTTCGTCTCGTTAAGTCTTTGAAAAAAAATAATGACGAAGTTTCTCTTGATGAAATCTACTCTAAAATGCCCCAAGAATATCATAATTATAAAAAAATAGAAATTGAAATAGAAACTAAGCTATTACAACCTAATAATGAAATGTTAGAAATATTTAATTATGCTAGAAAACATAATAAAACAGTAATTATTACATCTGATATGTACCTACCAACCTCAATACTTATAGAAATTTTACACCAGAAAGGATTTAAGTATTTTGACAGTATATATGTTTCTTCTGAAATAAGAAAAACGAAAGCCTCAGGTGAAATCTTTCAACATATTATTAAAGACTTTGATATTGCGCCAAATAAAATTTTACATATTGGTGATAATTATAATTCTGATGTAATCATGCCTAAAGCATTTGGAATAGAATCTTTTTATTACCCAAAAGTAATAAAAAGATTTATGCAAGTACCAGCAAATACGCGCTTATTAAAATTTTATAATTTAACTAACAAATCTCTCACTGCAAGTATCATTTTAGGGTTGAGAATTCTTAATTGGCAAAATAATGAATTTAAAAATTATTGGGAATCCATTGGATATAATTTGGGTGGAATCTTATGTACAGAATTTGTTAAATCTTCTATTGAAATCGCAAAAAATCAAAACATTACAGACTTACTATTCATTGCTAGAGATGGTTTTGTATTAAATAAAATATATAATTATTTTGCAACAAATAATATACAAAACCATTACGTTTATGCTTCTCGAAAGTTAAGAAGCTTATGCTTGGAAGAATCCGAAAATTATAACACTCGTAGCGACTTTGAATACAAAAAATACATCAATCATTTACAAGTTGATGATAAAATTATAGGTATTGTCGATTCTTGTGCAATTGTTTCGTTTTCTGCTCAAACATTATTAAGCAAATATTTAAATCGTAACAATTTATATGGCATATATTTAGTGTCTGGTATAAATTATAAATATAAATATTTTAATTTGACTAATACTCCTATAGAAGTTCATCTAAAAACTCTTAATTGGGACTTGATAGAATTGTTATTAACAAGTCCAGAAAATCCTATTATAGATATTTTAAATTGTAACCCTGTTTATTCAAAAGAAAATATAAATGAAAATAAACGTCATGAATTCTTTGAAGACATTTTTAATGGAGAACTCGCATTTGTAAAAGATTTTTGTAAAATTTTTGGCAAAAATAGCCCTTGCTTGTCTATTCAAGAAATATTTACATATTTGTCTAATTTTTGGCAAAACATAGATAATACTGACAAATGCTATTTATATCAAGTTCCGCACGCACAAGACATTAAACAAGAAAAGTATAAACCATTGCTTACTCAAACAAGATTAAAGGAAAAACTAAATGCATAAAAAAGTTTCTATAATCATTCCAATATATAATGTTGAACAATATTTAGAAAAATGTTTAAATAGTGTAATTCATCAAACTTACAAAAATTTAGAAATAATTTGTGTTAATGATTGTTCTCCTGATAATTCTCAAAAAATAATAGAAAGATATAAAAAGCTTGATAGTAGAATAATCATCTGCAATAGAACTAATAACGGTGGTTTGTCAACAGCAAGAAATACAGGACTTAAAATTGCGACAGGAGAGTTTATATATTTTCTTGATTCTGATGACTGGATTGATTTAGATTACATTGAGAAAATGTTACATGCTGCAATAGAAAGTCAAGCAGAAGTAGTATTAAATACAAATATACAAGTCCATAATAAAAATTTACCACCTGAACAACATTTCCCTGACAGAACATACAACAACATTACTCATAAATTTATTGATGCAAAACCTGCAATATTAAATATTATTTGGAATACTTGGGCTCACTTATGGAAAAAAACTTTTTTAGATAGAATAAATGCTCATTTCCCTGATGGATATATAATTGAGGATCAATATTTTCAAGCAATAACATATGCTTACCTAGATAAAATATACGTTATAAGAGATAGCACCTATCATTATTTAATAAGAAAAACTAGTATTACTGGCACCCTAAAAACAGATTCATTTTCTGCAAATTTAAATATATTGAATAAAATCTATGATTTCTATATAAAAAATAATTTATTCGACAAAATAGATGTCAGGATGATAACTGAATGGATATTACCTCAATATGATGAAAATAGAGCGTATCAAATAAAAAAAGTGCGGCTATATTTTCTTAAAATTGCGCCAATGGTAAACAGGACACGCAACATGTATAACAAATTTGAGTTAAAATTATTTGATGATATTGTAAATAATAATCCTTGCGCATTAACACTTAACTACTTTAATTTGTACGTTATTGACAAATTAAGAGAAAAAATGAAGCAAAATAAAGGAGTTGCTATACATGGCTAATATACCCATTTTCTTATCATCAGATAACAACTATGCGCCATTTGTCGCAACAACAATTGCAAGTATTTGCGACAATACGGAATCTTTTTGCAGATTTTATATTCTTGATAGCGGCATCAGTATAGAAAATCAGCGCAAAATTATAAGTCTTAATGAAACATTTAATAATTTTTCTATAGAGTTCATTAAATTTGATATATATTCTTATTTAAGTGATTTTGAGTATATAAATCAAGCTTCACACGTTTCAATTTCTACTTATAACAGATTTTTTATAAGCAATCTAAAACCTAAATTTGAAAATGTTCTTTATTTGGACGTAGATTTAATTGCAACAGGTGACATACAAGAACTTTTCAGTCAGCACATAGAAAAAACTGTTGGCTGGGTAACTGATGAGAGCAGCAATGATATAATAGAAAATTTCAAAAAAGATTTCGGACTTAATTTCTATTTTAATGCCGGTGTAATGTTAATTAATCTAAAAAAATGGCAAGAAAATAATTATACTTCTAAAGCTTTACAATTTGAAAAATTAAACCGAAGTAAAATTAATTTTGCGGATCAGGACATTTTGAATGTTATTCTAAAAGAGGACTCTGTAAAACTTAATAGTAAATTTAATGTGCAAATATCTGGAAATGGAATTATAAGACATTTTGTTAATGTATATAAACCCTGGAAAGTTAATTATTTTAAAATAGGAAATCAAATAAAACCGCTTGCAGACTTTGATACATTTTGGAAATATGCCCAAATGACACCTTTTTATGAAGAATTAAAAGAAAATTATGAAAAAAGCATAAACAGTAGCGTTTTAAATAAAAGAATGAGCATTTTTGTCAATAAAATGAAAGGCAAGGAATTAATATTATGAGAAAAAAATATTTAAAAATGATCTTTAATACAGAGGTTAAACTATCTAAAAAAAAATACTGGTACGAAAATTTAGGATTTAACTTCTTTTACTATTATCTCAAAATTAGAAGTTTCTTTTCAAAAAAAGATTCCATTATTCACTTCGTATATGAAACAAATACTCAATGTACATTACGTTGCAAAGAATGTCATTCGTATATGCCTTATTTTACTAAAGAAGCACATTATATGACTAATTTTGAAACATTCAAGGCGGAAATAGATAAATTATTAAAAAGTGTTGATTTAATTGTTAGTTTTAGGCTTCAAGGCGGAGAAACACTATTAGTAAAAGATTTAGCCAAAATGGTCGAATATGTTTGTAGCAAAAAACAGATTCTACATATACAGATAATTTCAAATGGTACAATTATACCATCAGAAGAATTAATCAAAGCTATGCAAAACCCTAAAGTCTTACTCAGTCTTTCTGATTATAGTATAAATAAAAAACTTACAAGCAGACTGAAATATGATGAAATATTACAAATTTGCAAAGACAATAATATTGATGCAAAACACTGGCTTACCAAAGCCGGTGATAGCTGGGTTAACAGAAATTATATTAGTAATGAAAATCTAAAAGACAGAGAGCTTGCTATTAAAAACTTGGCAGCATGCCATTGTTTTGGCTATCCCAAATGCTTGATTTTATTCAAAGGAAAACTTTATATTTGTGCTCCGGCTGTATATTTTGCATCAACAAATCCTGATTTTTATATTCCGGAAGGAGATGTCATCGATGTAATGAATACTCCACAAAAACTTCTAACCAAGTGGGTTAAGGAATTTAATCAAAAAAAATATTTTGACTTATGCAGCCGCTGCAATGCCGCAGAAAATGTAAATGTAAGAACCCAACCCGGCGTGCAGTTGGAAGAGACTCAAACCCTTGTCGCCGTAGAGAGTAATCCTGCTAAAAGCATATAGTTACAGAAAGGTTGCATAGTCAATGTATAATAATTTAATATCAATAATCATTCCCGTGAGAAATGGAGCTAATTATCTTAAAGAAGCCATTGATGGGATAAAAAAACAAAATATGGACGTAGAGATTATCGTAGTGGATGACGGGTCTACTGACAATACCTTTGAGCTTGCGAAAAGTTTGGGCTGCAATGTTATTAGAAATTCTGAATCCGAAGGACCGGTCAAGGCGAAAAATAAAGCTATCATTGCTTCTAATGGAGACTTTATTATGTTTCACGACCATGATGATGTTATGAATCCGGATTCACTTAGGATGATGTTTGAAGAATTACAAGCCGATGAGACATTGTCTGCTGTTATGTGCAAGGTTAAAGACTTTGTGTCACCGGAGATTCCGGAAGAAGAAAAACAAAAAACTGCTGTTAAGCCGGAGCCCTATTACGGTTTATTTACAGGAGCCGTTCTTATGCGACGGGAAATTTTTGACAAAATCGGGCTTTTTGATGAATCAGTAACTGCCGGAGAGATTATTGACTGGCAGACAAAAATGGATAAAAACGGGCTAAAAATTAAGAAATTGGATTTAGTTTCAACAAACCGCCGGTTGCATACAAGCAACTTCGGTAAAACCCAGCAGAAAAAAGAGTTTAAGGATTATGCAAGTTTACTTAGAGCTAAATTAAGGAAGTAAAAAATGAATGATTACATGCAAAATAAGACATTTAAAACGGCTCAAACCCTTGTCGCCGTAGAGAGAGAGTAACCTCCCTAGTTGAATTTGAAATCAGATATAAGGAGGCTGCATAATGGCTCCTTTAATATCTGAAACCAAACAAGCAAATTTACAGAGATTTACTAATCTGTTCAGGCTTACATCTTTTTATGAGAATAAAAATAAACTTACACAAGAAGAGCATGAAAAAAATCTTAGTAATCTTATTCAAAATTTAAATGATCCACATGATATTGTATTAAAAGTCGAACAAACTTATCTCACCAAAATGGTACCTATAAAAAATATCTACACTAAAGAAGAACTACAACAACTAGATAAAATTAAAAAATTTGAACAAGAACCTGAAAAAGTTGATAATTACTTTCAGTGGAAAAATTATAAGTTACCTGTAAATCTTTTTGAGGCTTCTGTATTCTATTATCAACACGGACTTGATACCCTCAAAAATCCTGAAAAAATTAAAGATAAAGCAATAATAGATGTCGGTTGTCATATTGCAGACAGTGTTCTTATTTTTCGTGATTATTTCAAAAATAATCCGATTTATTCTTTTGAACCCTCTAAATTAAATTATGAAACGGCTCTTAAAACACTTGAATTAAATTCTATTTCAGGGGTTAAAATTGAAAATATAGGACTTGGCGATTCTGATAAGGAACTAAAAATCAATTCTACAGATAATCTGCTTAAAAGCTGCGAAAATAATATTTCTGAAGAAGGTAATGAGACTATCAAAATTACAACTCTAGACAAGTATGTTGAAGAAAATAATATTGATGTCGGGCTTATAAAAGTTGATATTGAAGGGTTTGAACAAAATTTTCTAAAAGGTGCTTATAAAACAATAAAAGAACAAAAACCTATTTTGCTTATAAGTATCTATCACAATTATAACGATTTCTACAAAATTAAACCAATGATAGAAAATTGGAATTTAGGCTATACTTTCAGCTTGTTTCAAGGAATTCAAAATAGCGGTAAGATAGAAGTTGAAACATTATTAATATGTGAACAGTCGTAAATTATAAAAACTGACGGCTTTGCAGTTAAAACATAATATCACAGCCTGAACAAATTTATTTGAGATTTCTTTATATCCAAGACTTCTGCAAATTGTACGAATTTGTATAAAGTTATTCATCTAATAGATATTCTTTGTTATTTTAATTTCACTGCATTATTTTTCCTTTAGAACAATAATGCGGAGATTTCTGCAATTATAATTTGCAAGTTTTTGAGTTAAAATATTTTATATAAACATAAAATGAGGGTTTAAGATGAATATAGCAGACAAAGCTTCAAATCCACAGGTAAACTCAAACGGGCAGCCCGTTTATGCAATTATTTTACCGCAGATAAAAGAAACCTCGGGACTTGCCTGGATATACGTTATGATAATAAACAGGCTTGCTAAAGCTCTGGAACAGGGCTATATTCCGATAATAGACTTACAGCACAATAACAATCAATATTTTAAAGACGGGAGAAAATTTAAAGATAACACCTGGGAATATTATTTTAAGCAACCATGCGGAATATCATTAAAGGATTTAGATAATATTGGAGACAATTCACAGGTTAAAATACTTATTGATGATTCTGATTTCACAAATATACCGGGAAGTGTTATTAAACTGCAAAGAGTGCTTAACAGTGCGTGCATTGAAAAATTTCCGTACAAAAAAGAAGCCCTAAAATATATAAAACTCAGTGATGATGCACAGCAGTACATTGACGATAAGATAAACAGACTTATCGGTAATGAATCGGAAATACTCGGTATACTATGCAGGGGAACTGACTATATCAGAATTAAACCTAAAGAACATTCTATTCCTGCAACACCTGAAATGCTTATCAAAGAAGCAAAAGAACTTAAAAGCAAATATCATTACAAAAAAATATATGTTGCAACAGAAGATTTAGAAATTTACAACAAGTTTAAGGATGCATTCGGAGAACTGCTTATACCAAACAATCAGTATATGTACGGGAATTATGAACATTCAAACACTACATATTTATCAAGTATAGAAGTAAACAGACCTAACCATAAATACCAACTAGGAATGGAATATTTGTGCTCCATGTATATACTTTCAAATTGCAAATACTTTATAAGCAGCAACAGCTGCGCAGGAGTAGATCTGGTATCAAGATTTTCAAACTTTTTTTCAAATATGGAATACGTTCACATCTGGGAACGAGGTTCTTATGGATATCACAAAGCTGAGTACAAAAATTTTCCAGAAAAATTATTTTCAATCAAAAATGAATATAATGACAACATCGTAAGAAAAGTTATCACTATTTTAGGTATAAAAATTAAATTTGTTAAAGAAATTAAATAAAAATTTTATTGTATAATAGTAATGTGTTTATGTTCTTTTCAATAACCGAAGTTTTCAGACTATGGACTTCGCATATAATTTTAAAAATCCCTGGCTTTAGGATTAAAGCTCAGGAAGGAAGTCTGCTTTATAATCTGCTGTATCCTTACAGGCAGAATTCAAATATCGGAAAGAATAACAGGTTAATTATTATCGACAATGGCCAGGAAAAAACTGCTAAAATAAATAAAAATTATAAGGGATTTAAAGTTAATTTCTATGGGAATAACAACACTCTAATTATCGATAAGTCACACAAGCTTGTTAAAACCAATTTTATATTTGACTGTTCTGATTCTGTTATTAAAATCGGAGCCGGAGTAAACGGTAAATACCGGATTGCTTTATATGGCAAAAACTGTTCTGTCGCAATCGGAGAAAATACCTTTTCTGCCGACACCTCTATATTTTTAGTTGACAATTCCATTGAAATCGGCAGAGACTGTATGTTCTCAAACAATGTGAGAATTATAACTGACGCACACAGCGTACTGGATTGTAACACTAAAAAAGTCCTGAATCTTCCCGCTAAACCTATAAAAATAGGCAATCACGTATGGCTTGGAGAAAGAACGACTTTAACAAAGAATGCACAAATCCCTGACGATTGCATTGTAGGAATAGCGTCAGTTGTAACAAAAGCTTTCACGGAAGAACATTCCATAATTGCCGGCAGCCCTGCGAAAGTCGTAAAACGAAATACAAGCTGGGATTGGGCGCATCCTGCAGACTACAAAGAAAAATTTGAAAAGGATAATAATGAAGAGAATCTTCACATTCTGGGAACCTAAAGAAAACATTCCGGGGTATTTGGAATTGTGCCTGGCAAGTTGGAAAAAATATCTTCCGGATTATGAAATTGTAATTCTTGATTATTCTAACCTCAAAAATTGGCTTGGAGAAAATTACTTTGACCCTAAATTTTATATCAATTTCTCGCTTGCAGTTCAGTCAGATGCCATAAGATGTGCTGTTCTTAAAAAATACGGCGGAATTTGGATGGATGTTGATACAATTATTACAGGTAAAAAAGCAAGAGAGATTCTTGAAAACAATGCTGAATTTGCACTTATTTACCCGCATATTTGTTTAATTAAAGCAAAAACTGAATGTAAAATTTTAACTAAATGGGAGAGAAGAATAAAAAAGCGTATTGAATATGTGAATAAAGCTTTTAGAAATAAACTGTTGCTTAAATACATTTACCCTAAAATGTATAAAAAGATAACAAATTGGAGTTATCTCGGCAACGATATTTTAAATAAAATAATTGATACAGAAGATAAATGTTTAAAACTCGACAGAGACAAATTACATACTATGCCGGAGTTTGAACACGCAAAGAGTTTTAACAAACCAGTTAAGATATACAAAAGTTTCTATTTCAAACATGATTATTCAGATTTTGCGCTCGAAAATAATGGCGGAATTATTCTTTTACACAACTCCTGGACACCTGAAAAGTACAAGAAAATGAACCGGGAAGAGTTTTTGAAAACAAACAACACGCTTTCTAAAATTTTGCAGAAGATTTTATGATACAATAAAATTAGTAAAAAGCAAAATGAGGATAGTAAATGAAATTAAGTAATACAACAGCGCAAAATTCGTTCAAATACGGATGGCTGCTTTCAAGGATTTTTCCATACATAAAACCTTATATGTTCAGAATAATCTGCGGGTTTATAGTCGCAATACCATTAGGGCTTCTCGACGGCGTTACAGCGTTTGCGCTAAAACCTTATATGGATTATGTTGTAGGAAAGCAGGATTGGGTTTTTCACCTTCTCGGGCATGAATTTACGCTCTCTTGGCAATTGTTTGCATTTATTATCCCGTTTGGTGTAATTGCATTTGCAGGATTTCAGGGTGTTTTGAGATACCTTAATGACTATATTTCAGCATGGACTTCCCAGAGAATTACAAACGACGTAAAAATGGATTTGTTCCATAAATTAATCTATATGGATCCTCAATTCTTTGACGAAAATACGTCAGGTATTATTATCTCCAGATACATGAGCGATCCGCAGACAGCTTCCGCTGGAATTGTAGACCAGATTAAGACAATTACAACAAGCGTTTTCGGAGCATTAGGTCTGATAGCTGTTATGCTTTACAGTTCCTGGAAACTCGCTTTAATAGGCGTTATGGTACTCGGAATTGCTTTTATTCCTGTTGCGTTAATAAGAAAAAGAATTAAAGCCGCTTCAAATAAAAACATGGTAATCGGCGGTAATATTACAACAAATATTAACGAAACCTACAGCGGTAACAAGGTTATGGCAGCTTACGAGCTGCAGCAGAGACAGGAAAACTATTTCAGAGACCAGATCTGGGAGTCTTTCAGAGTAAATATGTCACTCACCAAGCGTGCAGCCTGGATGAGCCCTTTGATGTATGTAATAGCATCTTGCGGAATTGCAATCGTTCTGGGTTACGGAACTCACTTAATTACAAGCGGGCAGATGACAGCCGGAGCGTTTGCATCTTTTGTAACTTCATTACTTCTTTTATATAAACCGGTTAAAACACTCGGAAACACTCTTACAAGTATTCAAAATATTTTCGTTGCAATGGGCAGGGTGTTTGAATTATTTGACCTTAACCCTGAAATTCAAGACAGAAAAGATGCTATTCAAATGAAAGATTTTAACGACAAAATCGAATTCAAAAATGTATGTTTTGAATACCTTCCGGATCAGCCGGTACTTAAGAATTTGAATTTATCTGTCCGCAAAAATGAAACGCTTGCTATAGTCGGCAATTCCGGCGGTGGTAAATCAACATTGGTTAATTTGATTCCGAGATTTTACGATATCAAATCAGGTTCAATAACTTTTGACGGAATTGATATCAGAGATTTTTCAATTAATTCTCTGAGACACAACATCGCAATGGTATTTCAGGATAATTTCCTGTTTTCAGGTACAATAAGAGAAAATATTATGATGGGAAATCCGGAGGCAACAGAAGCAGAACTTGAGCAGGCAATTGAATCTGCGCATCTGCAGGAAATGATTGCCGAGCTTCCGGACGGCTTGGAAACACTTTTAGGAGAAAGAGGTTTGACTCTCTCCGGCGGTCAGAGACAAAGGGTTGCTATTGCAAGAGCTATGATTAAAAACACTCCGATTGTAATCTTAGATGAAGCAACATCGGCTCTTGATAATAAGTCGGAAGCTATTGTACAAAAAGCTTTAGATAATTTAATACAGAATAAAACCGTATTTGTAATCGCTCACAGGCTTTCTACAATCAAAAATGCCGACAGGATTGCGGTAATAACAGAAGGAGAGCTTGTAGAACTCGGAAATCATGAAGAGTTAATGTCCATAGAAAACGGGCAGTACAGAGCTTTGTATGAAATGCAATTCAAAAAGCAGGAAGCTTTAGTATAATGCTGCGGTAAATCAAAGATTTACCATATCCTACCGGCGGACCTACGATTTTCCGCGTCATTGCTGTACATGTCAATCAATTAGTTACATTTATTCAAAAATTCTAATGGTGTTAACCCATTAATGGCGGAATGTGGTCTGTGTTCATTGTAATAAACAATAAATCCCAGTATTTCATTTTTTAAATCATCAATATCATTAAATAGAGAATCCTCTAAAAATTCTTCTTTCAAAGTTTTCCAAAATCTTTCTATTTTCCCATTTGTCTGAGGCTTATATGGTTTTGTATAAAGATGTTTCATTTCCATCTCAGAGAGTAAACGTTCAAATGGATGCTCATCTTTATTCTTGGCGAAGCGACCGGAACCAAATTCTGCTCCATTGTCACTCATTACTGCATCTATTTCAATGTTATATCTATGCTTTAACATATTAAAAGCCTTTAACGTTGCAAACATTACTGTCAATGCTTTTTTGTTATCTAAAACTTCCAGCCAGCACAAACGGGTATAATCATCTATTACTCCCAATAGATAATATGTTTGATCCGGTTCTGCTATTGTTATACCTTTTGATACCTGATGTAAGTCTATATGTACTAATTCTCCGACATGTGCCATTATTATTTTACGTTTCTCTTTCTTTTCTAATTTAGTAAGCCTATTTAAATTATTTCTTCTGCAAATATTGTATATGGTAGTTTCAGATGGTGCAAGTTCAAAAATTGTTTCTTTAACATTGCCTTGATAGAATAACGATTATTTCCTTGTTTTCTAAGTTCAATAATCATTTTTTCTATTTCTAAATCGGTTCTTCTTTTTTGATATTTTGGACCGCGTTTTTGGGGAAGTAATGATTCGGGGCACGGATTGGATTTATATCTATGATAAATTTTCATAAAGTTTTGATGTGAAAATTTATGAAATTTACAAAATTCCATAACCGTTTTAAACTGTTTACTTTCTTTGCGCTTGATTGCCTCATATTCCTCTACACAAGCCATCATTCTTATTGCCAGAGTGCGAGAAATTAAATTCTTATTGCTTGTTGATGTCATAGTAATTACTCCTTTTTTATTCTAAGTAAAATGTAACTAATTACTTGACATGTACAATTGCGAGGGAGCAGTCAAGACAGCCCGAAGCAATCTTAAGCATATTTGACAATAGAATTGAATATTGTTGGGGTTCACCTCCAAACAGAGAGGATGCTGAAACGCGCCTCAATGCTTTGCAATATAATTATTCTACAACTTCATCTGTAATATACAAAGCATCAAACTTGTAGGCTTCTAGAGTTCTTGAAAAGTATTCAGGCGGAAGTCCGGCTTTTTCTTTTAAGGAGTTCAGGAAAATTTCTCTGTCGGGAAGCTGCTCCCAGACAACAGGGAGATAAACAGCGCGCTTATCCCGCTCTATTAAAATAATTCCGTGAGGGTAAATTTTTGATAACAGGTCTCTTTCATCTTTAAACTTAATTCTCTCAATTGAAGAAAGTATAGAAACCGAGAAATTGAGTTCTCCAAGCTCTTCAGCTGTAAGCGGATTAAATCTCGGGTCTTGAAAAGCGGCGTTTTTTGCATTATCTATAATATCTAAAATTAACGGTTTTGTCGGATAAATCGAGCCTATGCAGCCGCGTAGTTTTCCCTTTGATTTAAGTGTAACGAAAGAAGCGCCAAACTCCGTTAAAACGCTCGGAATATGCCGCGGTATATATTCTTCACCGTTTACTGCCGCTGTAACACTTGCACGGGCGGTCTTTAGGACATAATCAGAACAGTATTTTTCTATAAAATCGTTTCTTGAATCCGTATACAAAAACCAGGAACCGTAACCGACAACCCGATCTTTATCATTGCTTATGTCTCCGGAATTATACATTTCAGCACGAATCATTGTACATTCATTGTTATTAGCAAAATCTACAAGCCCTTTTATACCGACAAGCCCGCAAGCCTGAGCATTTTCAAGAAACTCTATTTTACCCGTCTCAATTATAGTTGCAGTATACGTATCAATCTGCCTGCACTGCTGCTGAGGGTAAAAATGGCTTAAATCCGATGAAATTACAAAAGAAGAATTCTCCCAGTATGTGGAAATTAAATCACTGATAAGCCTATGGTCGCAGTTTCCCGTTAGAACAGGTATTATTCTTATTTTGCGCCCGATTTTTTTAAGATTCTTGACAAAATCAGCAGCACTCTGTCTCTGCGGATAAAACAGGTTTTGCAAAAAAGGAAGCTGAACTTCTATTGAGTGCTCTTTTTCAAAAATATCGTTATCAACAGTACACGGAAATTTCCCTGCTATTTCTTTGATAAGCCGGTTATTGACTTCTAAGTTTCCGAGCGGCGTTTCAAAAAAGCTGTATTCCGGTAATGCTATATTATTGAAATTTACATGATGTGAAGGTGCTATTATAAAAATATTTTCATTAGGCTCAAGATACTGAAACCCTGCCATTGCAGCGTGTCCGGAGTATACATAGCCTGCATGCGGCACAATTACAGCCTTGCTTTTATAATCAGCATCCGGCTGCTCCTTGTAGGAGTCCAGCAGTTTCGTAAGCTCTTCCGGTTTGTCCGGATAAAATATTCCCGCAAAATCACTTTTTTTATTCATAACGCTATTATAAAATAATTTTAGGTCAATAGCAAAAAAAATTTTTATAAGACTTAAATAGATTATGAGAATAAATAATATAAATAAAACAAATTTTAACGGTTATAAAAATGTTATACATAATGACTTTTCTTTTCCGGAAGGACGTTTTATGTTTATGTCCGTGCAGCTGAATAATGAAGACGGAATTGAAGATTTAAAAGCATTAAACACAATTCAGCGTATACAAGGAATGGAGCAGCCATCTGATGTTATGAACATATTTTATTCAAAGAAACCTGCACAAAAAGACTTTTTCTTCTTTAACGGCAGACCTTTGTTTCTCGGATATGAATTAAGAAGTCTATGGGAGCACAGGGATCAGGTTGAAAATTACAAAACAGAAGAGAATGCTGCATTAAAAGCATATACATTGATTGCAAGCTTAACTAGAAGGATGATGTATAACGGTTTATCACAAAAAGACCGCTCTTATCCTAAAGTTGTGCAATCTGCAATGGAAACTTATATGAAAATTTTTACTACAAATCCTGCAAGCATTTTTAATCTAATCCAGCATAGTATTATAGAAAACAAAAGTGTAGAAAGAACAGCAGAAGCATTTAACAGGCTTGTAGATCGTAATATGAAAATATTTTTCAAATAACTACATTTTATCAGTAACTTCTTTTAAGTATTGCCTTATAGCAGAGGTTATGACTAAATCAGGCTCGGAGGCGCAAAGCTCATCCAGTAAAATAACACCTTTTCTGACCTCTCCCGATTGGATATACAAAAGTCCTACTGTTATTTTGTCATACGGGTTTTCACTGGAGGATAACTCTTTGATTTTTGTTTTTGTAATCCCCAGTTTATTATAGCAATCTGTAAGGTTTAGATAGTATTTAAAATTCAGCCCGTAAAGTTTTATTGCGTCCTCAAAACACACTCTTGCCATATCAGGGTAGCCGATAAAATCGTATGTTTCCCCGAGATTATTCTTAAAAATAGCCGTTGCCTGCGTGTTCGGGCTAAGCTGAATTGCTATTTTGAATTCCTGTATTGCAGCATAATATATTCTGTCTTTCAGATAATTCAAGCCTACATTGTTATGGTAAAATGCGTCTTTTTCTGCATCAATAGTATATCTGTACGGCTTTTTATAGCCGGAGCAGAATATCATTATAAGCAATAAAACTAAAGAAATTATTCTTTTCATAATAAATTAATTTCTAAGCCTTCGTAAGCCATAATTGCATCTTTAGAAGCGTATTCTTCAGCAAGCATATCGAGTTTTTCATCATTATATCCCGGATCATAATGGAAATAGACAAGCTGCTTTGCGCCGACCTGCTGCTTGCAATCCAGCGCCATTTCAAAAGTAGAATGTCCAAACCCTTGTTTCGGAACATAAATACTCAAATAATCTTCTGTTGAATACTGAGAATCGTGGATTAAAAGGTCACACCCTTTTGCAAATTTGATTAACTTTTTATCTCCGCCCGGATAGCTTTCTTTATCAGTCGCGTAAACAAGAGATTTACCTTTGTACGCTATTTTATATATAAAAACTCCGTTTTGAGGATGAGCGTACGATTTATAACAGGTTATTACAACATCATCGTCAGTGTAGTCGCCGTCTTTTAATTCGTTAACCCTTACAACCCGCGGCATTTCACCCTGCTTAAAGATAACATAATTAGTCTCATTCAAATCCATAATCTTTAAATCAGCGGCAATGTCTCCCAAATCCAGCGGAAAAGATTTTGTGAACAAAATTTTAGACAGTTCATCCTCCAGCGTTTCATTGTAATTTACACCTCCAAGCATACACATCCTTGTAGAAGCCAGATGACAAGGTCTGAAGAACGGGAATCCCTGAATATGATCTAAATGAATATGGCTCAGAAGGATTGTACATTTTACAGGAGTTCTGTCAGTTATTGTTATTCCTGATTCAATGTATTTGTGCATAAGTTCATTTCCCAGACTTATAAGACCTGTGCCGGCATCAAGAATAATCAAATGTTCGCCGGCATGTACTTCTATACAGGCTGTATTTCCGCCGTATTTTAAGAAATTTTTATCGGATACCGGATAACTTCCTCTTACACCTCTGAATTTTATTCTAAATTCGTCCATCAATCTTTCCTTCCTAGCTTGAATGTTGTATTTCTGTCAGTTTCTTCCCCATACAGCTTGTCTGAACCCATTAATCTGAGCTTTGAACGGGATTGAATGTCTTTTAAGTTAGTTTCTTTTAAATAGACATCGACAAGAGTTCTGTTTTTATTTGAGTTTATATTAATTACCCTGAAAGCATTCGGATACGTTACAAGGGACGGGCATGAAATTACAAGCAGATTATCATCCTGCTTTGCTTTAACCGCATGATAATGCCCCTGTAATACTATCACCGGATTCTTATGCGTTTTTAGCAATTTCCTTACTTCATATTCATTTAACAATTTATGGTTAGCGCTGGAATAAGGCTCTATAATCGGTACGTGGGTACATACGACAACTGTATCTTTTTCGTGTTCTTCCAATTCTTGTTTAAGCCACAAAAATTCTTCGTTAGAGATTTCTCCGTTTGCAGTTAACTTGTAGTCAATAATTGAGTCTAAGCATATAACCCGAAAACCTTTCTTCGGAGTGAATGCATAATAAATATTTTTCTGGTTCATATTGTCATTATGATTTGCCAGAATTTTCAAAAACTTCTCCTTAGAAAGCTTTCCGTCGATATCAATGTCGTGATTTCCGTCAATTGCGTACCACGGGTAAACAAGTTTGTTTGCGTGATTTATAAATTTTTCCAACTCATCTGATTTTGGAACATTAATTAAATCTCCGGTAAAAACTACAAAATCATACGGTCCGGAGGTATTAATCTGAAATATAACGTCGTCAAGCAAGTCACCGGATTTTTTCAGGAACTTGTAAGACGTGTTTTCTTCAAAAGAAGAAAAATGAGCATCGCTCACCTGCGCAATCCTCAGATTATTATTTGCAGCAGTACAAACCTGTGAGCCTATTGCACAGGCAACTATTATTGTTAAAACAAAATTAACAACTTTTGAAAAAAATGACTCTTTTTTCTTCTTATAATTTTTCATCTTTACTAATAATAATGTATATCAGGGTTTTAAGTCAACGCTGATTATTATGTTCTGGAAAATACTTCCACATTAATATCATCGAATGTGTTATCAAAGAAATAAGCGGAAGATGCTACCATTGAGGCATTATCAGTACAATATTTCATAACAGGAGCAAAAACTTCATACCCTTCGTTTTTCAGAGCGAAAATCTTTTTTCTTATTTCTGAATTTGCCGCAACTCCGCCTGCCAGAACAACCTGCTTGTAACCTGTTTCTATCAAGGCATTTTTAACTTTTTTAAGCAGAGTTGAAGAAACACATTCCTGAAAACTTGCGCAAATATCTTTTACAGGCATTTTTTTGCCGTCAAAACTCTTTACAAGCCTTAAAACAGCAGTTTTAAGCCCGCTAAAGCTGAAATCATAACCGCCGACTTTGGCTTCCGGAAGCTTAAATGCGTGAGGATTGCCTTCCTGTGCAAGTTTATCCAGTTTTGGACCGCCCGGATACGGAAGTCCGATTAGTCTTGCAACTTTGTCATAAGCTTCTCCTACAGCATCATCAATAGTTTCGCCGATTATTTCCATATCTGAATAAGAACTTACTTTAATAATTTGCGTATGTCCGCCGCTTACAAGAAGCGCAATAAATGGAGGTTTTAATTCTGTATCGATAAAATTCGCCGCCAGATGCGCATTGAGGTGATTAACCCCGATAAACGGTTTGTCGTATACAAGCGCCATAGTTTTAGCGGCATTCATCCCCACAAGCAGACATCCTACAAGCCCGGGACCTACAGTCGCCGAAAATGCTGTAATATCTTCACCTTTTACACCGGCTTGTTTTAAAGCTTCATCTATTACAACATTAATTGCTTCTAAATGTTCTCTTGCTGCAATTTCCGGAATAACTCCGCCGTATTCTTCGTGAATCTTGATTTGAGAAGCCACAACGTTTGCGATAACTTCTCTCCCCGCTTTAACTATAGCGCAGGCTGTTTCATCACAACTGGATTCTATCCCCATAATGAGAGAGTTATCATCAATTGTAACAGGTTTATTACTGAATAATGTATTTTTAATCTTGTTCATTACTTAATTATAATACAAATAAAAATGGGAAGAAAAAGTATATTTGAGGGGGTAAAAGTTGTAAGTTAATGTTGGGTTAGTAAACCCAACCCTAATTCTTATCCGGGGGTGTTTTGTATATTTATTATGTTCATAGTAGTATTAAACCATCACAACTTATGATGCAGTTTACTTAAACGAATTGCAAAATAGACCGGTAGTCTTTATACAAAATGTAAACCGGGTAAAGGATTAAAAAAATGAAATTTTTAGATAAAGCAAAAATCAGAGTAATATCAGGTCATGGCGGTAACGGTATGGTTGCCTGGCGCCGTGAAAAATACGTAGATAAAGGCGGACCGGCAGGCGGTGACGGCGGAAGAGGCGGCGACATATATTTTGTTGCAGACGAAAATATGTCTACTCTTCTGGATTTTAAGATAAAATCCGTATTTAAGGCTCAGTCCGGTGAAAACGGCGGAATAAAAGGTATGCATGGTGCTTGCGCAAAAGATTTGTATATAAGAGTGCCGTTAGGAACAGTTGTAAGAGACGTTAAAAGCGGTAAACTCATTGCGGATTTAACGGAAAACGAGCAGCAGGTTTTGATAGCAAAAGGCGGCAGGGGCGGAAGGGGCAATGCAAGGTTCGCAACTGCACAAAAAAGAGCGCCCCAGTTTTGCGAGCCGGGAGAGCCGGGGATTGAAAGAGTTCTGGAATTAGAACTTAAATTAATTGCTGATGTCGGCTTGCTTGGTATGCCTAATGCGGGTAAATCAACTTTTATAAGTGCTGTAAGCTCTGCAAGACCTAAGATTGCTGATTATCCGTTCACAACTTTAGTTCCTCATCTTGGAGTTGTTAAAAAAGATGACGGCGGCTCTTATGTAATAGCTGATATTCCGGGACTTATTGAAGGCGCATCGGAAGGCGTCGGCTTAGGGCATGAGTTCTTAAGGCATGTTGAAAGATGCAGATTCCTTATACATGTTGTTGACTTGACGGCTGAAAATCCGGTGGAAAACTATAAAATAATAAATAATGAGTTAAGAAAACATTCGGAAGGGCTTGCTAATCTGTATCAGGTTCTTGTTTTGAACAAAATAGATGCCATATTAGAAGAGGATTTGAATAAATTTAAGGAAGAATTTAAACAGTTTTCTTCGGATATTTTCCCGATTTCAGCCGTTACAAAACAAGGCGTGGATGAACTTTTACATTTTGTTTCCAAAAAAGTCGATGAGATTCCAAAACCGGAATTTGATATTGATATTGAAGAGGACTTGGACGCCTATGATAATGATGACAGTACTTTTGAAGTTACAAAACTTGATAAAGAGACTTATCTGATTTCAGGCGGAAAGCTTAGCAGGCTTGCAAAAGTAACGGATGCCAGAAATACAGAGCAGGTTGTAAGACTTCAAAATATTATGAAAGGCATGGGTGTATTTGACGAGCTGCATAAATACGGACTGAAAAACGGCGATACTGTTATTCTCGGTCACTTGGAACTCGCATACTATGATGACGAAGTCTGGGGGGGGTAAATATATACGGATACTGTCATTACAAATTATGTGTCGTTGTAGGAAATGTATTTTGTTGGTGACGGAGTGATTAGTGAATAGCAGCAGCTCAGGCAACGCTTGGCAGAAGCTTTGTTGGAGCATAACTGACTAACAATAACTTTTTTGATAAAATAAATATATGCAAAATGCAATAGAACAAGCTTTAAAATGTACAATAGATGTTCCGGTAGGTTGTGTAATCAAAAAAGACGGTAAAGTTATTGCAGAGGCTCATAACAGAAGAGAAATTGATAATGATGTTACGGCGCATGCGGAAATTCTTGCAATAAGAGAAGCACAAAAAGTTTTAAACACTTCCCGCCTGATAGATTGTGAAATGTATGTAACACTAGAACCATGCCCGATGTGCAGCTGGGCAATACTTATGTCCGGAATAAAAACTCTCTACTTTGGAGCGTACAACCCTGATTATGGCATCTTTGTCTCCAATCCTCAATGTTTACCCCCAAAAAGGATATCGTCCCTAAAAATTTATGGTGGTATAGAAGAAGAAAAATGTGGTAAAATATTAGAAGATTTTTTTAAGAATATACGATGATTACAAAAGAAGAACTGGATAAATTAGCTGCAAAATATGAAACGGAGAGTTTTATAAAAGACGATCCGATACTCTTTCCTCATCGCGGTAAAACAAAAGAGGATAAGGAGTTGTACGGATTTATTGCCTCGCTTTTTGCTTACGGAAACCGCAAAATGTTTATAAAAAAGCTCGAAGATATAGACTCAAGAGCGGGAAATGATATTTCAAACTATGTTAAAAACGGGGATTTTTCGAATCTGAAAGGTGTAGAATATCGTTTTTCTAAAGACCATGATATTATTCCGGTTTTCGAGATTCTCCATAAACTTTATAATGAATCCGGGGGGCTGGAAGAGTTGTTTGAATACGGCTTTAATTCTGAAAACTTTTTACAGACGGTTGTTGATTATTTTTATTCTAATGTTCCGGAAACTGCCGGTCAGGGTTTTTATCACATGATACCGAACCCGCAAAACGGCGGGGCAATGAAGCGCATGAATATGTTCTTAAGGTGGATGGTAAGAAAATCCGTAGTCGATTTAGGTATATGGAAATTTATGAAACCAAAGGACTTGCTTATCCCGCTGGATGTACATGTCGCCCGTGTTTCAAGATTGATGGGGCTTCTGGAAAGGAAAAGCAATGACTTTAAGGCTGTAATCGAGCTTACGGACAACTTGAAAAAATTCTGTCCCGAGGATCCGGTAAAATATGATTTTGCAATGTTTGCTTTTGGTGTAGAATTAAATAAAATGAAATCAGGAGTGTGAATATTATGAATAACAATTATGATTTTGCTTCAAAAAAGACGTTACTTATACTGCTTTTTATATGTTTAATATTTTTTATGATAATAATGAAGGCGTTTGATTACATACCGTCAGAAGAGGAAGGTGTCGAACCGCAAAATATTCCAAATATAAATAGAACAATATCGCAAGCTCCTGATAATAATGTCAAAGTGCAAAATACAACTTCTGATACACGGACGGGAACTGTGCAGGAACAGAATGCAGAACCTCTGGATGAGCCTCCTTTAAAAGCAGGAGCACCTGCAATCGAAAATGAAGCTGCTCAGCAAAATCAGGAGCAGTTGTCTGATGTACAGCAAAGCCAGCCTAATCCCGAAGAAGAATTACGACCGATCGATGATAATGAAATTCCGGGAGAGGCAATTCCAAATCCTGAAGAACAGTATGCTCCAAAGAAAGCTGTTTCCACAACAAAGTCTAAAATTGCAACAGCATCAAGTTTAAAAGAAGCTGGTGATTACAGTGCTGCTGTTGAGATATATAAAGAGCTGGCGGAGCGGGAAAGTAATCTGCAGCTTAAAGCGAATTATTATGAGGAGCTGGCTAATTTATTTGTTTTGCAAAAACGCTACGGTTCCGCTTTAATATATGCTCAAAAAGCTAACAATATTGTGCCGACGGTTTCCAGAGAAGCATTGTTGAAAAAACTTTATGAGAAGGTGCCGGCTAAATCGAATTAGTCATCAATGAAATAACTACAATACAGGAATTAATATATGGAACTTTTAGATACATCAAGAATCAGAAAATTATTATTTTTAGGACCTCGCGGGTCATACAGTGATTTTGCAAAAAATATGTTTATAGATGCTTTTAAGCTTAATTGTGTAAGTACAAACCTGAAATCAATCTCAAGTATAATCAAGGCTTTGAAAGATGAAAATAATGAAGATATTGTTGCAGTTATACCAATTGAAAATTCAATAGAAGGTATTGTAAGAGAAACTCTCGATAATCTTTCGTCTTTAAAAAAAGAAGGTTATAAAATTATTGCAGAAACTACCATGGGAGTTGAGCACGCACTTTTAGGGTTTGCAAAGCATAAATCTGAAATTAAAGTAGTACGTTCTCATCCGCAGGCTCTGGCTCAATGTAAGCATTTTTTGCAGGCAAATTTTCCGGATTCTTTAATAGAAGAAGCAACTCTGTCAACTTCGGCTGCAGTTCGCTCGCTGGTTGCGGAAGAGCCGGAAGCTGCAGCAATCGGAAGTGTAGAATGCGCTGAAATGTACGGGGTTCCTGTTATAGAAAATAATATTAACGATGAAATCAATAACCAGACAAGATTTATACTTCTGGGAAAATTCATGTCACCGCAAACGGGGTATGATAAGACCAGTATTACATTTTCAACCGAGAATAAAGCCGGAGCTTTGAATAAAATATTAACGATTCTGGAAGAACACGGAATTAATATGTCCTATATAGATTCAAGACCTTCAAAAAAAGAACTAGGCGAATACGTTTTCTATATTGATTTTGAAGGACATATTCTTGATGAAAAAATTAAGAAAGCTTTTGAAGAAATTAAACCTCTTGTAAAAATGTTCTATGTAATAGGTTCATATCACCCGATAGGTTAAAAAACTTAAAGCTTCCTCTTGATTTAAGAGCATGTTTATATTATATTTTTTCCTGTAAAGCGCATAAGCCGATATGACGCTTGTACGTGCCCGGTGAGGGCAGGGTAAATGATTCAAAGTTGAATCCTACAGATTTATTCCCTGTCTTACTAAGGAGCAAAAAAGAAAGGAAAAATTATGAACTTAAAGAACAAACAGGAAATTGTTGAAAAATTTGGTGCAAATGCAAAAGACACCGGCTCTGCCGAAGTACAAATCGCTATGTTAACCAAAAAGATTTCAGAACTTACAGAACATATGAAATCTAACAAAAAAGACTTTGCAACAAAACGCGGTCTTTTGATGATGGTTGGTAAAAGAAAAAGACTTCTTTCATTCCTGAAAGAAAAGAATCTGGAAGGATACAGAAGCCTTGTTAAAGAACTCGGTATCAGAGGTTAGTTATAAAAAGGATGGCTTGAAAGCCATCCTTTTTTAATATTGATTTTTGTACCGGTGGCTCCTATATTTTACTAAAAATCTTGTCACGCAAAATAAGCGCATATACCTCTCCAATGCGGGAGGTTGTAGTTGTGCGAATGCCAGTAAGCTACAAATGCGGGTGGGGTTCAGACAACAAAAATTAACCCCCTCCCCAGCCCTCCCCGCTGGAGAGGGAACGCGCGTTGTCGTCCGATTAACGCCTAACCCTCGCTCCCTTGTGAGAGAGGGAAGAATTTCAAGTTGAGCTGGAGCGAAACTTAGAAATTCGGGTGAGGGGCTCAAATAACAAAAAGTTGACCCTTCGCCCAATAACCGCGCTCACCTCCCAAGTTGGGGAGGTCGCAGTTGTGCGAACGCCAGTGAGCTACAAATGCGGGTGGGGTTCAAACAACAAAAAGTTACTCCTACGTCCTCTAAAAATTACGTCATTGCGGGGGTAAATGTATTGGGCTGGTGGTCAAAACTACTAGTTGGTCGTCATTGCGGGGGTAAATGATTTCAGGTATGAAGTAAGCCTACAAGTCTGGCGTCATTGCGAGTGAATATCCATTCAGCCCGAAGCAATCCAGAACAAATTTCACAATTAAAAACAGTAGGTTGTGTGAAACCCAACAATAACAATATGGATTGCCACATCGCTTCCGCTTCTCGCAATGACGCAAAACTATTCCCCCCCCTACCCCCTTCAGGTACTTCCCCCGCAAGGGGCACAACTGTCCAAGATAATTTTAGGCATTAAAATTACAGACGTAAATCTGTATAAAACCCCTCCCCGAAATCAAAGATTTCGACCCTTCCACAAGGGGAGGGTATGCTGAACGCTAAGCGTGATGTTCCCCTCGCCCCTTGCGGGAGAGCGGATTTTCGGTAGGGCGACGGCTTTGCCTAGCCCGTAAGGTTGAGGGAAGCTGGGAACTTTCCGGCACCCCGAATAATCCAAGACAGGGAAGAATCTCTATAACATTCTCTACATATTGTCAAAAGAAAAGCCCGCGCATGCGGGCTGAAATTTTTAGTAAGATGTAAGATGGGGTAATTAAACTTTTAAGGCAGACTTGCCGTTTTTGTCGGGT
>CALUVI010000005.1 GCA_944324185.1 Candidatus Gastranaerophilales bacterium
ATCGGAATTCAGGCGACAGGTGATTATGACAAAGATTACGCAGCATTCAACAACGCCATTCAGTTATTGAGCCAGAGTGCAATTGACGGTCAGGCAATGACATATTTTGCAGGCTTAAGATCTGAGGCGCAGCAGGCTTTTGGATTGTCCAATAAGCCGGAAGCTCAGGAAGCGCCGATAACATATAGAGCATATCAGGCGCAATTTATGAGCTAAGTTTAGGGCGGTCTTTGCAGCGGTGAGACCGCCTTTTGGTAGATTCGATTTTTTATCCTTATGATATAATATTCATAGGGATTTTTTATTATGAATATACTGATAACAGGTGCAGGAAGAGGAATCGGCAAAGCTATTGCAGCTGCTTGTATGGAAGCAGGTGAAAGAGTTTTTGCAACCGGACGCAATGAAGAGCTTTTAAAAGTGTATGAAAACTATTTTATTGCAGATTTGACCAATCAAAGTGAACTTGAAGCTTTAGGCGGTTATATAGAACAAAATAACATAGATGTTCTGGTTAATAATGCAGGTGAGTATATTTATTCTCCAATAGAAGATGTAAGCCTTTTACAAATTGAACATATTATAAAAACCAATCTGGAAGCGCCTTTGTACTTGATAAAAAAGTCGGTTCCTTATATGAAAAAGAATCATTGGGGAAGGATAATTAATATCGGGTCTATAAGCGGAATTGTGGGCGAAGCCGGTGCAAGTTTGTATTCAGCGGCAAAATCAGGGTTAATCGGCGCTGCAAAATCTCTTGCCTTAGAACTTGCAGAATACGGAATTACAGTTAACACAATTAATCCGGGCTGGGTTGATACCGATATGGGAAATTCTTCCGCCTCGGAAGGAGACTTCTCTAAAGAAGAAATTATTGAATGCATTCCGCAAAAAAGGTTTGTGACACCTCCGGAAGTTGCCGGCATGGTTAAGTATTTAATCTCAAATGATGCACGGGGTGTTACGGGGCAGTCAATAAATCTTTGTGCGGGGCTGACATGCGGATGCTGAGGAGTTATTGAAGGATTTACAGTGACCAGGTGATCAAGTGATCAAGAAGAGTTACTGGTGACAAAGTGATTAAGTGACAGAGAATATAAAAATAGTAGTGTGGAGCTTGCTCCACAAGAAATGTAGGTTGGGGGAGACCCAACAAAAACTAAATGGATTACCACGGCGCTTACGCGCCTCGCAATGACGGCAAATTTGAATGTAAGCCGATAAACTAGCCGTCATTCCGGGGGTAAATGTATTGAGTTGGTATGTCAAACGCCAAGCTTGCCGTCATTCTGAACCCGACAGCAATTCAGGGGTAAAGAATCTCTTAAACTTATACAAAAACATATTAATAATAAACGAGGTAAATAATGTTAAGCAAAGATGAATTATTAAAATTATACAATATGGATTTAGACGAGCTTTTAAAAGAGTCTCAAAAATACTTAAAAGACAAAGTCGAATTTTGTTCGATAATTAACGCCCGCTCCGGCAAATGCTCGCAAAACTGCAAATATTGCGCCCAGAGCTCACACTACAATACCGATATTGAAACTTATCCACTAATGGGGGTTGAAACCGTTGTTCACGCAGCACTTGACGGGGTAAAAAACGGAGCTGACAGAATTGCAATCGTTACTTCCGGCAAAACGCCCGATGAAAGCGACTTTGGCAGAATGCTCGATATGATTAAAGCTTTGAATAAAGAAGGAATAAAAAGCTGCGCAAGTATTGGAATTTTAAACGAAGAGCAGGCTAAAAAGCTTTCCGAAGCAGGTCTTGTGAGGTTTCACCACAACATTAACACCTGCAAGTCTTATCACCCGCAAATATGCACAACGCACAATTATGAAGACAGAATCAATACTGTAAAACTCGTCAAAAAATACGGCATGGAGCTTTGCTGCGGCGTTATAATCGGTATGGGAGAAACTGTAGAACAGAGAGTTGAAATGGCGCTTGAGCTTGCTGAAATCAATCCTGAAAGTATTCCGGTAAACATTTTGACCCCGATTCCAAACACTCCGTTTGAGAATTATTGGGATAAAATTGATGAAGAAAATGTTTTGAGAACACTTGCAATCTTCAAGATAGCTTGTTCGAACGCTTCAATAAGAATTGCCGGCGGCAAGAAAGCAAGATTATCGGAAGAAACTCTTGAAAAAGCATTCAAATATTGTGCAGATTCTGCAATCGTAGGGAATTATCTTACCACAACAGGTTTTTCTCCGGAAGAAGATAAAAAGCTTGTTAAAAAAGCCGGCAGAAAGGTAAATATACAAAGAGGAAATTATGTCGCTGTTTAAATTATTTTTAATATTCTGTAAAATAGGAGCAATTCTTCTCGGCGGCGGATATGTAATACTGCCGATTATGACAAGCGAATTTGTCGACAAGAGAAAACTAGTTTCACACGATGATGTTATTGACTATTTTGCGCTTGCTCAATCTCTTCCGGGAATTATTGCTGCTAATATGTCAATGTTTATCGGGTACAAACTCCGTGGGAAGTGGGGCGCAATTATTGCAATGCTCGGGGTTACTTTTGTTCCGTTCTGGTGTATTGTTTTATTGGCTTCGATAATTTCCACCCTGATTAATAATTCCTACATTCAAGGCGCATTGTGGGGTGTAGGAGTGTCTGTAATAGCGTTGATTATGCTGACAGTAAGAGAAATGTGGCAAAAATCAAAGAGGGATAACTTTTTCTATACTATATTTATCCTAACTCTTTTGACATTACTCATTTTTAAGCTTTCCCCGATCCAGACAATTCTACTGTTTGCGCTTCTTGGAGTCGGGTATAAAAAACTCAGGGAGGGTAAGGCATGATTTTTGTCCACCTTTTCTTAGAATTTTTTAAAATAGGTTTATTTTCATTCGGAGGCGGATACGCAACAATTCCGTTTCTTTATCATATATCACAGGTTTATAACTGGTATTCGCTGGATGAACTTACGCAAATGGTTGCAGTGGCGTCAATTACTCCGGGACCTGTCGGTATAAATGTTGCAACGTATGCGGGGCTAAAAAGTGCAGGAATTTTAGGTTCAGCGCTTGCTACCGTTGCGGAAATGCTGCCGTCGCTTTTTCTTGTAATTATAGTTTCAAAACTCCTTAGAAAATTCAGCGACAATTTTTACGTAAGGTCTTTGATTGAAACACTAAAACCTATAAGCTGCGGACTTTTAACCGCCGTTGCAATAGGACTTTTAAAGCCGGAAATCAAAGATATAAAAGCAATGATTCTGCTTGCTTTTCTTCTGCTTATCAGCTGGAAATCAAAAAAAGATCCTTTGTTTTATATTCTGATTGCTGCTGTAGCCGGAGTTTTAATTGCTTTTTTTAAACTGTAAGCGGAAATTCTTAAAACGATTTCCGCTTACAGTTATTGTTGGCTTCCCAAACCTATACATTTACCAACCCTCTTTAAAATTTCTATTCACTAATAATAGGTCAGGCTTTAACCCGACAATAACTTACACAACTTTTGTGGAGCAAGCTCCACACTACTGCTTTTTATATATCTTCGTTTTTTCTTCTTTGGAAAACAAAGAAGAAAAAACGAAGCAAAAAAGAAGAAACGTTGTTGTTATGAATGCTCTTCGAGCATAGGATTAAACGGCTGTTGCGGGCAAAGCCCGCACTTCACCCCTCGCTAAAAACGCTCGGGAGGGCTTCGCCGCTGATAGAAATTGTTATATGGCAGTCGGTGCAGTAGTGTGGAGCTTGCTCCACAACCATAGTATAAGTCGGCGTAGGGTGGGAAAAGCGTCAGTGTTCCCACCGGAAAAAGTTATCGTCAGGTAAAACCTGACCTACATTTCCAAACAAATTGAACATCAGCGCGCATTCCCTCTCCAACGGGGAGGGCTAGGGAGGGGGTTAGAAGTACATAATAGTAAATAGGTCGTGCTTTAGCCAGATAATAACTTCCACAACTCTTGTGGAGCAAGCTCCACACTACAGTTTTTATTTCCTCAGTCACTTAGTCACCAGCCCCCTCTTGGTCACCTGTTCACTTGATCACTGTAAAAACCTTACTTTTCAGAGCCTTTCATAACGACTTTAAGTTCAACTCTGCGGCTTTTTGCATAATCTTCTTTGCCGTTTACAAGAATCGGAGAGGAGAAGCTTGCGCCTTCTACAATAATCATTTTTCTTAAGCGGTTTCCGTTTTCTTTGTTATACGGGGTATTTGTCATATAATTAGCTACTTCATAAGCTCTTTTAAGGCTCAATTCCATATTTTTCATATATTGCTCGTCTTCTGAAAATTCACCTTTGAATGTTTGTGAATCAGTGTGCCCTTGAATTATGATTTTTTCTATATTATTGTTCAAATACTCATTAGAAAATATTGAATCCAGATACGCCGGAGAAAATTTTGCCAGATACTGTTTACCTTTATCAGAAAGCTCATAACTGTTTACATCAAAAAGTTCCAGATCAGAAATTTTTACAACACCGGAAGTATCAATATTAGCATCAATATTTTGTTCTTTTAAAGTCTCTTCAAGAGCCTGCGCTGCTTTTTTCTGTTCGAGTTTACTCTGGAGTTTTTCATAATAACTGGTCATATACGTATAGAAAAACAGCACAATAAAAACCAGCACAAGAGCGGTCATCAAATCTGTCATTGTAACCCAGAAAATATTATCTACACCTGTATCTTCCTTGCGCGGTCTTATTCTCATTCAAACCTCTTAAAATAATTTATCCACAACATCCCCACCGTTATTTCCTTTATTAAAGGACTCATTCAGCTTATTTAAACTGTATAAAATATTTTCCAGGTAAGGGACTGTTGTATTACTTATACATTTATCAATTGCTTTTGCAAAATTTTCAGGCAGAGCCTTTAACAGTTTTTCGTTTGTAATGCTCTGGATTTTTGATTCTTTTACAAGATCAATAAGGAATTTTTCACTGGTTACAACATCAAACAGTCTTATTAATTCTTTCTGGATTGCAAGGTAATATTTTTTGCACATTCTGTTATACATAATTTTTTCTATAAACATAAACAGAAGTGAAAAACCTACCGCAAAAACCGAACATAGTGCTGCTATTTGAATATTAGCGATAAGTCCGTTAAGAGATTGCCCGACATTTGATTCCATGGAAAAATTTACTTCCGTAAATGCGACAGCCATTTTTAAAAATGTAAAAAATGGTCCGAGACCTGTCAGAAGCGTCGGCATGGTCTGTATAAATTTATGGTTAATTTTTGAGTAAACAAGAGTATCTTCATTAAAAAAGTATGAAGCGTCAAGTGTCAAATATATTTCCGGTTTAAATTCGTTATTGGAAGTAGGATTTTTTGCAGCTACAAAAAGTTTTTCAGGAAAAATCAGTGCTTTTTTAAAATCCTCCCATGAGGTTGATGTAAAAGCGTTATTCTTCATAAAATTATCAAGTTCATTAAAACGATATGACAATTCTTTTTTGTTCAACGATCTTAAGAACACATACACTGCGTTAAGATTCTTTTCTACTTTTGCATAGTTCTTCAGAACAGTCATTATAAAAAACAGAAAAAATGCCGTGATAATTAAAATTGCAGGCTCAATTAAAATCTTTAATAAAGTCATACCCTCTCCCGAATAGCTACAAAAAATATTTTCAAAAATATTTACCCCTAAATTATAGCATAAAGTTTAATTTTAGACTATAATTCTAGATATGAAATGTCCTAAATGTCATAAAGAGATTTCAGAAAATGTGACAGTTTGTCCGCACTGTCATAAAGTTTTAGCACTGGAATGCCCGAACTGTAATTCAACAGGCGAAAATCCTGTTTGTGAAAAGTGCGGATATATTATCCTTACTAAATGTTCAAAATGCGGAAAAACAGTCTCTACTGCCTCAGAGAAATGCAAGTGCGGCTTTCCGGTTAAGACAAGTCTTGCGTATCAGGAGTGTGAATGTGATGAATTCGCTTCTCTTGTTATAAAATTTGGAGCTTTAAAAAACATAAGGCGTCAGTTAGGCTCGCAGGAATTATTCACAAAATTCTTTTTTAAACTTAAAAATCTTTTGACAGCTCAATTTGCAGGACTGGAAGGTAAAATTATAACTTACAACGATATTTTTATTGTAAACTTCAACAAAGAATTATCATTCCCGACTTCTGCCAACAAAGCCGTCAGACTTGCACTGAAGCTAATGAATGCGTTTGCAGATTTAAATTTCCGGATATTAGAAGAACTTAAAACTCCCCTCAATCTAACAATTTCAATTATTAAGAAAAGTTCAGAAGATTTGCAGGAAAAGATAACGGTCGATAATAATGTCAAGCTGCTTTCTGTTAAGAGAAATGAGAAAAAATATTTGAAGGGTATGCAAATTATACTTGATCAATTTGTTTTTGACAGCGTAAGCAATGATTACCAAACAGACTCCCTTTATTCCGTAGAAAAAAATGGAAGTTCCTTGATGTATTATGAAATCCTTCTGGAAAATTATATTCTGCCTCCGGATGAAGGAATATCCGAAACTCCGGTAGATATTCAGCCGCAAAGTATAAAAAAGGCAACTGTTCAACGAGAAAAAAACGATGATATTTACGGGTTTAAAGTCTTTGATATCAATGCAAAGTGCAGTTTTGTTAAAACAAATGCCGTTTCTTTCTTTGAGCAATATAAGGAAAATAAAATTGTATCAATTCGTTCTGAAAAAGGTCTGGGAATAAATACATCAGATCTGGTTAATTATTATAAATCAAAGGGGATTCGGGTTATTCATGCTGTATGTACCGAAGAGTTGAATTACAAACCTTGGGGTGTTTTGACACAACTTTTTAAAGATTATTATAATCTGCCTTTTCACAGTGCTTCTATTCCTAAAGACTTTGAAGCGAAGCGCTTTTCCGCAATACTTGATTTAATAAAATCCACTCCCAGAAAAGCTTCTTCTCCTGAGGATGCCAGATTTGCATATATGGAAGATTTCGGGGTATTATTAGCTTCTCTGAAAAACACTGTTGTTATAATTGAAAATTTTGAATATATTGACGATACTTCCATTCAGACTATTTCTCTCTATTTTGACAGATTTAAGAATATTAACGCACAATTTGTATTTACAACCGACAGTGAAACTTCTTTGCATTCAAAAATTAAAGGACTTTTAAGAACCGGGCTGTACACAGAATATATTCTGCAAAAGACCGGCATGGACAGTATGCTTTCTTCCCTGAAAGAAGAAGCTTCCGACTTTATTCAGTCTTTTTATTTTGAAAAAATAAAGGAGAATTTTCAGGGCTCATATCTTTATTTTGATAATGCGCTAAGATATCTTATGGAAAAAAATATTCTTCTTTGTTTTGAAAATAGACTGTTGATAAAAAGTAACAGTTCTGTTATAATGCCGAATACTCTTGCGGGACTTTTAAAAGCAAGGCTTAAGTTCATGAGCAGGAATATGGATGCGTCACTGGTTCTTGCATATGCCGCTTATCTTGGAGAAAGACTTGATTATGATATTCTTACGCAGCTTGGAATAAAAGATGTTGCAAAAGCTGTTCAAGTTTTAGAGAGAGCAGGGTTTGCTTTTGTTGAAAATAATATACTGTACATAAATAACTATAATCTTATAAAACCGGTTATTCTTGATTCTCTGAAAAAAGAAGCTAATGAATTTATGTCAAAAAATATACTGGCAAAAATCGGAAAAGGGCTTGATGATACATCAACGCTTCTTATTATGGGAAAACTAGGGCTATTTAAGGAAGAATATCTGCTTCTCTGGAGAAACTCCCAGTTAGCTATGACCGCCGGAGACTATGATGCTTATCTGAAAAACTGTCTCGGATTTCTGTCTCTCATAGAGCATATAGGAAACAATATTCCGGAGGAAGATATTGAAAACAATAAAAAAGAAGTTTATCAGAATATCTTAATGAGTTTGTATAATTATTCTCCTGCAAAAATTTATTCAATAGAAAATATTCTTCTGATAGATGCAATGAATGAAAATAATAATGAAAAAATTGTAAAATTATCAAATCTTATGTTGCAAGGGGCTTTGATAGCTTCAAATTATACGGATGCTCTAACGCTTTTGCATAATATTCTGACGCGTATGGAAAATCCGACATTGCTGACTTCCGACGGTGCTGTTAATACAAAATTCCTGCTTCTCTCTTTAGTGAATATAGAAATACTGTTTAATATAGGTGATTTTTCTCAGTGCGTTGATGTATCAAATGACTTACTCGGAGTTATAAAGGCTGATATAATAGAAAAAATTAAACCGGTCAGTTTTTCTACCAATCTTTTTGTTGAACACATGCTTGATACTTTCAGGCTTACTGCTTTTGCAAAATTATTTTTACTGGATAAAGATCTGGACAATTTCTTTGATTTAATAAAGCAGACTCTTAACGTTGATATGCCGGATAAAGAATGTATCTTAGCAATAAGAGACTTTTTGCAGGGCAAAAGTTTTTCAACTTCAAATGTTGAAAACGCTACAAGTTTTTCAAAGGTAATTTTCCTGATATTGCAGGAATTTGCATCCCATAAAGACGACTATAAAACATTTGCCCAGAATATATATCAGGCAAAATTGCTTGCTGCCGATATTCACCAAACCCAGATTGAGATGCTGTGCGACCTCTTGATAGCTTATTCATACGCAAATATCGGTATCAAACAGAAAGCAGAGATTATATACAACGACATTCTGGAAAAAGCTGAAAATTCCGCAATATTTAATATTTTAACGCTTGCAAAATACTTTATTGCCCGCCTCTATATTTCTGACAATAAACTCCATGACGCCCTGATGATAATCAATGATACCCTTGCACTTATTCAGAAATACAATAATCAGGCAAAAATTGTATACATTCTCTTTGAAAAACTCTTTATTGAAACTGCCAAATCTCTTGGGCTTGATTCAATAGACATCTCCTCGGAAGAGCAGAAGCTTTCACTCGCTGCTGAAAACGGCGAGCTGTCACGTCTGATATAAATCTAACGGGTTTTTCATTCAGCTTTTAGAGTAATTTTACTCTATCCCTTATTTACCCCTCTTTTCACAAAGAGTCGGAATGCCTATCAATGCAAGGTAGAATACACAGCCGAATAATACCAAATTTAATACTTCCATTGTTAAGACTCCTTTCCGGGTAGTAAATATAATCACACATGTGAATATACCTACTACTCACATCTTATACTTGTTTAATTCCACATTTTCAGAATTTATAACACTTTTTGAGAAAAATATTTACAAATCTTCACATACTGTTGTTTACATTGACATACATTTGAGTGTACAATTATATAAGGAGGCTTTTAATTTTGAGTAAAGGCTACGAAAATTTCAATAATATGGAAACTTCATTTAGAAAATCCACACTAATTCAGGAGAGAATCGGGCTTGTATCAAGTCACATGTATAAACAGTTTCTGGACTATCAGCACGCGACAATGAATACTACAGAAATTTTTGCCGAGATGATAGATAACCTTAAAGCAACTGCGGATTCTTTAAAACAATCCTTTGCTGCCAGAGGAATTACAACAGAAAACATCTATGTTGAACACGACAAAGATAAAACCGTTGTTATTATTAATATTCTATGGCATACAATAAGCCTCACAACCAGATGTAACTATGAACCCCAGGCTTTATACAGAGAAGGTGCTCAGCCGATGTTTTCCGGGCGTATAATGGCTATCAACGGAAATTATAATGAATTAATGGAAGGAATAACCTCCAGAAACGAAATGATGCAGATTCTTCTGGATAAAGAAGTCGCCTCGTTATTTGTTCCTGCTGATAAAACTCAAAATTCAATATTTAAAATCAGACATCTGGCAAACAGAGAATTTTTTCTGAATTCATCGGATGCCTCAAGGGAATTTGTCTTGAAAGTTGTAGAAACAATCTGCGGCGGCGGTTTGTACCACGAAGAAGGCTCAAGAAGGAGTTTTAACATATAACTTCTATTCACTCCTCACTCCTCACTAGTCACTAGTTTAAGATAATAGCAGTAGTGTGGAGCTTGCTCCACAAGTAATAGGTCGGGCTTTAGCCGACAATAACTAAATGGATTGCCGTCTCGCTCCCGCTCCTCGCAATGACGCTAAATTAGTAAGCCGGACAAAAACCATTTATTTTAAAGAATTTTACAATATGGCTTAGAGTCCAAAATCCCGATCTGCCATAGTTCTGGCTTGCAATTCTATATTAACTGAACTTCGTGTTGCCATATTATGTGGATCATAGTCTCCAAAGCAAGCTTCGTATCCGTTTTTGATACCATTGCCCAAATTTTTATTAAATACTGAAATATCTACCCTGCCATTCCCGGGATTGGAGTCTGTTCTATCTAATTTTTCTAAGAGTTTAATATATTTATCTACTCTTTGTCTGTATGAATTAGTATTACGCTTTCTCTCGCTTAAAGACTGTTCAACATCTTGCTGAGCTATTTGAGCAGCCCTGATACTTCCGTCATAATTGTAACTTGATTGTAACATATATTCTCCTTGTCTAAACATATTTTATTGGAAACTAAATAGAAAAATTATTTAATTACACTTTATTTCAATAATGTAGAGATAAATCTGATTGAATCGTCTTTTAATTCTTTAACAAAGTCTTTAGCGATTTTAGAGAGAGGTCTGTTGTCGATTTTATCAAATACAGCGTAGATTGGGTCGCCGCCGTTGTTGAATCTCATTTGTCTGTCTTGTTTTTTAAGATAATAAAATTGAAAGTCAGAAGGGATTTCTAAAGCTCCTGCCGGTTTTTTATTTCTTTCGATTGCGTCGTATGTTGCTGTCATCTTTCTTACTCTCTCTTTCGTTTATCTCTTACATATATATAAAGTATATCTGTTTCAAAAAATTGCCTTTTTGTTGCTTAAATATTAAGAAATGTAAAGACAAGCTCTTATGTTATTTGTTAAAAAATATTAAGAACACTACAATAAGATATCTTCATGTGGTATAATAAATATATACAGGATGTCTAAATTCTAATGAGAGGGTTTTAGTTATGTCAGAACAACAATATAGAATAGGTATCGGATATGATATTCATAAGCTTATAGAAGGTAGGGATTTGATTATAGGCGGTGTGAAATTACCTTATGAAAAAGGTCTTGAAGGGCATTCGGATGCAGATGTTCTTGTGCACGCTATAATGGATGCTCTCCTTGGTGCACTGGCAATGGATGATATCGGGACACTTTTCCCAGATACAGATGACAGATTTAAGGATGCGGACAGCCTTACTCTTTTGAAAAAAGTTTGTGATAAAGTTCAGGCTCAGGGCTACTGGATTAGTAATATTGATACCAATATTATTGCACAGGAGCCAAAGTTGATGCCTTATATTCCACAGATGAAATCTGTTCTTGCACCTTGCCTCGGACTTGATCAGACGGATATTTCCATAAAGGCTAAGACTAAGGAACAACTTGATGCCGTAGGTGAAAAGCTTGCTATTGAAGCTCAAGCTGTTGTTATGCTTGAAAGATTCTAGTTTAAATTGATACAAAAAAAGGAGCTTTTTTAAAAAAGCTCCTTTTTTTACGGATTTATTATTTTAAAGCAACAGTCATATCAGCTTCAATGCAGACTTTGCCGTCAACGTAACCTACGCCATGGCTCTTGCAGATAGGACCTTTTGCCTTTATGAGTTCTATATGCATTTCAAATCTGTCACCCGGTCTTACAATATTTTTGAATCTTACATTGTCAACGCCTGCGTATAATGTTAATTTCCCCTGATATTGAGGGAGGCACATTAAAACAGGAGCAGAACATTGAGCAAGAGCTTCAAGCTGTAACACACCCGGCATTACAGGATTACTGGGAAAATGTCCCTGAAAGAATGCTTCGTTCATAGTTAAATTTTTGTATCCTTTTGCGTATTTACCCGGAACACATTCAGTAATCTTGTCTACGAGCAAAAACGGGTATCTGTGAGGAATCATTTCCATAATTTGCATCACATCAAAAGATAAAATATCTTCTCCTGCTTCATTTACGCCGACTTTTGTTCCAATCTCTTCTGTCATAAATCTCTCCTTTTATATTTATCCCTATATTTTAACTAACTTTGATTTTAATATTTGTGCAACTTTTGTATGTACGGCATGCCCTGCCTCTTTTACAAGAATCTGAGCCCGCATATTGAGCGGTGAAACTCCTGTAAGATAAAAATCACCGAGCAAGTCAAGTATTTTGTGCTTGATAGGTTCGTCCGCAGAGCGTAGTTCCGTTGTATAGCCGACATCTTTGAGTCCTACGGTGTTATCAATGGTAACGCCTTTTGCAAATCCGAGCATCTGGAATTTTCTAAGATCCTTATAGAACCCGAAAGTTCTGGCTTCAATAATCTCTTTGAGATTATCATTATCCATTGTAACCCATCTTTCTCTTAAATCCGGATGGTCATAGTTTACGGCGTAAGTGATTCTAAGCTCTTTATCCGGAAGGACAACAAGGCTTGTCTTGCCGTTAAGGTAATAAACAGGCTCACTTACCGTATACAAATCCTTGTTTACTCCCTCTATTCCAGCCTGATTGAATAAGTCAACCCAGACTTTGGAGCTGCCGTCAAATATCGGCATTTCAGTTTCTGAAAGGTACACATCTAATGAATCGATTCTACAGATTGCGCAGGCTGCTATAAAATGTTCGCAAAGCATAACTTTGTATTTATAGTCGCCAAGAAGTGTTCTATGCTCCTTACTGCACAATGTAACACAATGGTCTGTAGAATAAAGATTTTCTATGCATACATTAAACGGAGTTTCAGCACCTTTGGAAAAAATACGAATATGACCGCTGCTTGAAGGCTTTATTACCACCTCGCAGTTTTTATTCTTCATTAAACCTTTTCCAGAGGTCTTTATCTCTGACTTTATTGTACCCATTTTACCTTTTTATCCTTGTAATACTATACAGTAGTTTTGCTTCCGGTATTTACCCCTGCCCCATCATTTACCCCGTCTTCAAAAGAGCGTAAGAGCGGTTCATATTTTTTAAATTTAGTGATTAAATCACCGGCATCTTTCATAATTTTAAGCTGCTTAATGAATTCTTTTCTCGGAACTGCAGGAGCGCCTACTACAATAGATTTAGCAGGGAAGCTCTTTGTAACACCTGCCTGAGCGGCAATAATAGTGTCATCTCCTATGCTGATATGGTCTGCAAGACCTGCCTGACCTGCAATTACAACTCTGTCACCTATCACACAGCTTCCTGCAATACCGACCTGAGATACAATCATACACCCCTTGCCGATTCTGCAGTTGTGACCGATCATAACAAGGTCGTCAATTTTTGTGTTATCGCCGACTGTTGTATTTTCAATTGTACCTCTGTCAATTGCTGTATTAGCGCCGATTTCTACGTTGTTGCCGATTTCTACCGAACCTATAGAAGGTATTTTATAAATAACCTGTTCAATATCATTTTCTTTAATTTCACCGTCTTTGCGTGCCTGCTCAATGTTGTTAGGGTTTTCTGTTACAAAGCTGAAACCGTCAGCTCCAAGTGAAACGCCGTGGTGTAAAATAACTTTGTTTCCGACTTTTACTCTGTCACCTATGCATACGGCAGGGTGGAAGAAACAATCATTTCCGATTATAGCTCCGTTTCCGATATACCCGTTAGCAAGAATTTTTGTATTGTCGCCGATTTGAGCATTTTCACCCACTACAACATTAGGTCCTAATGAAACATTTTGACCGAGTTTTGCAGACGGGTGAACAGTTGCTGTCGGATGAACGCCTGAATTTACATGCGGCTCTTCATAAAACATTGTGATTAATTTCATCATTGCAAGACGCGGTCTTTCAACTTCAATGGTTGAAAATCCGTCTATGTTTACTCCCAGTGGAACAAGGGCTGCTTTTGCTTTTGTTTTGGATAGATTGTTAATCTCATCTTCGCCGAGCGCAAGAGCAAGAGTATTTTCATCTGCTAAAAGCGGAGGTGCTATATTTGTAATAGCAACATCTTTTGCTTTAGAGAGCATACCGCCTGTAATTTGTGCAATTTGTTCCAATGTAAAAGTTTTCATACATAAACTCCTTATAATTATTTCAAACACTTATTAATAACGTTTGTAGTAGATTTACCCTGTACAAATTCGATAAATTCTACTTTTATGTTGTTCTTTTGAACAATTTCTCTCTCCGGAAGAGTTTCCAGAGTATAGTCAGCCCCTTTTGTATAAATGTCCGGTTTTATAGCTTCCAGCAATTTTGCGGGAGACTTCTCTTCAAATAATACCACATAATCAACAGAGCTCAAAGCATTTAATATTTCAGCTCTGTCTTCTTCACAATTTATCGGGCGGTCATCCCCTTTTATGAGTTTTACGGAAGAGTCGGAATTAAGCATCACAATTGAATAATCAGCTAGTGACTTTGTTTTTTTTAGATATCTTACATGACCGACATGGAGAATATCAAAGCAGCCGTTTGTTGCGGCATAAGTTTTACCTTCCGCCTGCCCTTTTTGCACTATATTTACGATTTCTGTTTGTGAGACAAGTTCTCCCAACTATTTATTTCCTCTCATATTATCAATTTTCATCTGTATGCTGTCTTTAATTCTGGCAAATTTTTCTGACATTGGCTGAATATAAAATTTCTTCTCAACCGGCATTTCTTTTGGAAGTCCGCTTACTGTATTTATAGCCTGTTTTGCTTCTCTCATTTTTTTATTTGTAGGTCTTATTGTTACTTTATTTAAAATCTTTTCTACTTTCATCTTAAAATAGCCCCATTTCTATAACTCTCTTACAAATTCTAACGGTATTTAAAGCAGCTCCGATTCTCAAATTATCGGCAACACACCAGAGTGAAATTCCGTTATCAAAAGCCAGATTCTTTCTGATTCTTCCGGCAAAAACCGGATCAACTCCGCTTGCATCACGAGTTGTCGGGTATTCATAATTCTCCGGATTATCAATAACCTTTACCCCGTAAGCATTCTTTAGAATTTCTCTGACTTCATCCGGCGTAACATTTTTCTCAAATTCAATATCAACAGCCTCTGAATGCCCGTTAAATACCGGAACTCGGGCAGCCGTACAGGATATCTTTGTAGTGTCATCAAGATGAAGAATTTTTCTTGTTTCATTAACAACTTTCATTTCTTCTTTTGTGTAACCGTTTTCGCAAAATACATCAATCTGCGGAATTACATTAAAGGAAATCGGTTTTTTGAAACATTTATTTTCAAACGGTTTACCTTCCAGATTAGCAATTGTATCATCTCTTAATTCATTAATAGCCGCAAGCCCGGCGCCTGAAACAGCCTGATAAGTTGATACAATCAGTCTTTTTATTCCAAATTTTTTCAAAGGCTCAAGAACAAGCATTAATTGGGAGGTTGAGCAGTTTGGATTTGCAATAATACCTTTATGCTTTCTTAAGTCTTCATCATTAACCCCCGCAATAACAAGCGGAACATCTTTTTCCATTCTGAATGCAGACGAGTTATCGATAATTAAACCGCCGCGCTTAACAATTTCAGGTGCAAAAAGTTTACTTGTAGAGCCGCCTGCCGATGCCATAACTATATCAACATTGTCAAAAACTTCCGGCTTTGCTTCTTCTACAGTGTATTCCTTGCCTTTAAAAGTTATTTTGCTTCCTGCACTTCTTGCACTTGAAAGGAATTTTATACTCTCAAATTCAATTCCTAATTCATCGGTAATCTTTGTAATTTCTCTTCCGACAACTCCGGTTGCGCCTAAAATTGCTATTCTTGGTTTTCTCATCTTCCATCCTTCTACAATATGTTATCTAACCCGTATACAAAGTTTTTGTTCTCATTCACGTATCTTACAGCTCTCAAAACACCGTCCATATAGCATTCTCTGTTCATTGAATCGTGTCTGATTGTGAGGATCTGCCCGCCTGCTCCGAATATAACCTCCTGAGAAGCTATATACCCCGGAAGTCTGACGGAATGAATATGTATATTATTGTATGATTCAGCCCCTCTTGCGCCTTCAATTGTTTCAACTTCGGCGCAATTTCCGGCTGTGAAATCAGAATTCTCTTCCGACATCATTAAAGCCGTTTTAACCGCGGTTCCTGACGGCGCATCCTTTTTCTGGTTATGGTGAAGTTCAATAATTTCTGCATTATTGAAATATTTTGAAGCCATTTTTGCAAATTTCATCATCAAAACCGCACCTGTTGAAAAATTAGGAGCTATAAAGCAGCCGAGCTTTTGAGCTTCTGAAAGCTTCTTCAACTCGTCTATCTGCTCATCACTCAAGCCTGTTGTTCCGATAACAATACTAATTCCGTTATTTAAGCAGTAAAGAGCGTTTTCATATATTGATTTTGGCTGGGTAAAATCTATCAAAATATCTATTTTTACGGAGTCTTTTGCATCCTTGATTGTTGCAAATTCACCGTCTTTTATATCAATTTTCGCAACAAGAGTCATATCCTCAGCACTATTAACCGCCTTTATGACCTCCTGTCCCATTTTTCCGTTCGAACCGCATACTGCAATATTAATCATAATATACTCTCCTTGTACAAGCGCTTAAAGCCTAAAACCCTTGTCCGGTCTGCTTATCTCCTATTATACAACAAACAAAAAAGCAGAGAATTGTAAATTTTTGTAACAAATATATACTGAATATGTTATAAATATATAAAATGTGGAATTATATAAGTATAATCTCTTTTCTTTATTTTCTCCTCCACTCCTTTATCTAACGAGAGTTAATGCCGCAACAGATTGCGGCTTTTTGTTTTGGAAAAATTACTGTTCGATGGTTTCCACGCCGTCATCACCGACAAACTGGATTCCGAACTTTGCTCTGAAGAGATATCTTACTGTATTGCTCTGGATTTCATACATCATTTTGTTGAAAAGGTCATAAGCTTCCTTTTTATACTCAATCAGAGGATCTTTTTGCCCGTAAGCTCTAAGCCCGATGCCGTCTTTGAGCATATCAATATTATGAAGATGGTCTATCCACTGGTTATCAACAACTCTTAAGAGAATGTCTCTCTCTAACGAGCGCATTATATTGTTTTCAGAGAATACTTCCTGCTTTGTAAATGATGGGTCATACTGCTCGGAAATTGTATTATAGAATCCGATAATTTCTTCTTCGTGTTCTTTGTAAGCCTTCTGGGCAGCGTCTCTAAGTGAATCATATATTCTTGCAAATCTCAGGTTCTTAATATCATCCACATTAATATATGAAAGCTGCGGAATGTTTGAGTGAAGCTCCTTGATAAGTGTCTGCAAATCCTCTTGAATGTATTCTTCCGGATTCATTTCTGGAGTTATATAACTCTTTAAGAGTCTGTCGATTTCCTTATCAATCATATATTCAATATCACTTCTCAAATCCTTACCTTCAAGGACTTTGCGGCGTTGTGCATAGAATTTTTCTCTCTGAATATTCATAACGTCGTCATACTGAAGTACGTTTTTACGGATATCAAAGTGATATGTTTCAACTTTCTTCTGTGCTGACTGAATTTGCCTTGAAATAAGCTTTGATTCAATAGCCATATCTTCTTCAACATTAAGCATATTCATCAAGCCGGTAATTTTATCACCGCCGAAGATTCTCATTAAGTTATCTTCAAGCGATAGGAAGAATCTTGTAGACCCAGGGTCTCCCTGACGTGCGGCACGACCTCTAAGCTGGTTATCAATTCTTCTGGATTCGTGTCTTTCCGTACCTATTACATGAAGTCCGCCGAGTTCCACAACTTTTGCGTGTTCCTGCTCTGTAATTGCTCTCGCGTTTTTGAGCGCTGAATCCTTTAGTTCTTCATAATTAGGACTGTCCGGAGTAATATTGTGCTTTTCTAACTCTTCCTTGGCTAGAAATTCAGCATTACCGCCTAACAGAATATCTGTACCGCGCCCTGCCATATTGGTTGCAATAGTTACAGCCCCGACTCGTCCTGCCTGAGCAATAATATAAGCTTCCTTTTCGTGCTGCTTGGCATTCAATACATTATGTTTAATCCCCTTTTTAGTCAAAAGTGATGAAATGTATTCTGATTTTTCAATACTGACCGTACCGACAAGAACCGGACGACCTAATTTATGCTGCTCTATAATATCGTTTACAACCGCATTATATTTTGCTTTTTCTGTTTTATAAATGACATCAGGGTAATTAATTCTGATATCCGGCTTATTAGTCGGAATAACAGTTACTTCGAGGTTATAGATTTTACCAAACTCTGCTTCCTCAGTCATTGCAGTACCTGTCATGCCGGAAAGTTTAGGGTAGAGTCTGAATAAGTTCTGGAAAGTAATGCTTGCAAGAGTCTGGGTTTCATCCTGAATTTCTACGCCTTCTTTTGCTTCAATTGCCTGATGAAGTCCGTCAGACCAGCGTCTTCCCGGCATTAAACGACCTGTAAACTCGTCTACAATCATTACTTCGCCGTCTTTAACCACATAATCCGTGTCTTTTATGAACAATTCTTTTGCCTTAAGAGCATTCAGAAGGTCATGCGCGTACTGGTTGTTTATATCAAACAAATCTTTGCAGCCGATAATTTCCTGCGCTCTGTCAATACCGTCCTCTGTAAGGATAACGTTCTTATTTTTTTCATCAACTTCATAATCTTTATTCTTTTCAAGCTGAGGAGCAACTTTAGCCATAAGAGTATAAGTGTCTGCAGATTTTTCGACACGACCGCTAATAATAAGAGGAGTTCTTGCTTCATCTATTAAAATACTGTCAACTTCGTCTATAATTGCGTAGTTAAAAGGTCTCTGGACAAGCATTTCTTTTGATGCTGCCATATTGTCTCTCAAGTAATCAAACCCGAACTCGTTGTTTGTGCCGTAAGTTATATCGCACGCATAAGCGGCTCTTTTTCTGTTAAATTCATCCGCATCATGCTGGTTGGAGAGAATAACACCAACACTTAAACCAAGAAATTTATAAATCTGTCCCATCCACTCGCTGTCACGTTTTGCAAGGTAGTCATTAACCGTAACAACGTGCACGCCTTTGCCTGTAAGCGCGTTTAGATAAGCAGCAAGAGTTGCAACAAGGGTTTTTCCTTCACCTGTTCTCATCTCGGCAATATGACCGTTATGGAGAAAGTATCCGCCGATTAACTGTACGTCAAAGTGACGCATATTTAAGACTCTTTTTCCGGCTTCCCTGACTGTTGCAAAAGCTTCCGGCAGAATTTTATCCAGAGCTTCTTTTTCTAAGAGTCTGTCTGCTTTTTCGTTATCAGAAGTCGGGCGTTTGGCAAGAATTGCCTTAAATTCGTCTGTTTTTGCCCTTAACTCTTCGTCTGTAAGTTTTGCAAATTCCGGCTCAAGTGCGTTGATGTGATCAATAATCCCTGAGATTTTTTTAACTTTTTTCTCATTAGGGTCGCCAATAAGCTTTAATAAAAAATTTATCATAATATCCTCTCCAATTACGAACATAATAACATAAACATAAAAAGGCAAAAGATATTCAGGCGGATAAAACTTGTACTATGTAAATTTTTTGTAACAATATGAAGTTTATTGTTCTGGCAAAGAGGCGCAAAATGTTCGTTTTCCCTCCCTTGAAAAAACACATCCACCTCTCCAATCGGGGAGGTCGCAGTTGTGCGAACGTTAGTGAGCTACAAATGCGGGTGGGGTTCAGTTAAAGCTAATCCCCATCTGAACCAGCTTGAGCCGTCTGGCAAAATTTACGGATGCGGGAGAGGGGCTGAAAAACTATCACCTCAACCACTACCCCCCTACCCCCTTCGGGTACTTCCCCCGCAAGGGGGGGGGCAGATGCGGCGGCGCTCAATTAGCGTATATTCATTACCCTCTAAAAATCACGTCATTGCGGGGGTAAATGTTTGGTTTGGTATGTAATACTACCAGCTCGACGTCATTGCGAGGGAATAGCAATTCAGCCCGAAGCAATCCCGAACGAATTTTACAATTAAAAACAGTAGGTTGTGTGAAACCTAACAATGACACTATGGATTGCCGTGTCGCTCCCGCTCCTCGCAATGACGCTAAACCGGTAGGCTTAACTACCAGACCCAAACATTTACCCCAGATATCCAATATATTTACCCCTCCGGATATTGTAAATATTTATTAATATAGACGCAAAAAATTTTTTTACCTGTTTTTTATTCATTACTGTACAAAATAAAGGGTTTGAAATTATGAATATAGGAAAAATATCTTTTTACAATAATTATGGAATGAATTATAAAAGAAATATGGATAACCGGACAGTTTTTGGAAGCAGAAAAGAAAAACTTGTTACCGACGGTATAAAACTGGGAGCAAGTGCACTTTCTGCAAGTGCTTTATTCCTAATGGCGAAAAATGATGTTAAAAACCCTGAAAAAATTATTGATGAATATTATGCAAACGAAAACAGCAGAGTTATAAATGCAAAATTTAATCTGAACAGATTTTCAGAACAAGAAAAATATGAAATCAACCACCGCATTGATGACATAAATCTTTACCCTAAAGCTTTCAGAGCAATTATTAATGCTAAAAATGAAGATAATACCTACAAATTTGATTTCCAGGATTCAATGACCTTATTTGATGATGCCGGAGAAGAAATAGATAAGTATCCGGAAATTTTTAAACAAATTATAAATGCAAAAGATAAAGACGGAGAAACAAGATTTAATCGTGATGAGTGTGCTGCACTTATGGGGCAGGCTGATTTGTTAAAAGCTTACCCTAAAGCATTTGAAGCTGTATTATCTATAACGGAATTAAATGCAGAAGATTGCCGGAATTTTATAACAGATACGGGCGCTGCTATTCAGGAATTTCCGTTTATTTTAGATGAAGCGCTGCAAAGTGTTCCAAAGGATAGCGATAGTTACGGTAAGCAACTTATACACACTCTAAAGAGGCTGTTTTTGGAACGTACTGATAAACAACAATGGGAATTAAAGAAGCAGCGTGAAATAGCTGAAATAGCAGCCCGCTCAGCGCAAGAAGAAAAAGCTCAGGCTAAAGCAAATGCCAGAACTAAAAAAGCAGAAGCAAAACAGGCTGTAATGGAAGAGTGGAACAAAAAAACCGGCTGGATTGATGCAAAAAGCTTCTTTGAAAAAGTTGACAACTCCGTCTCTGAATGCAAACCTCTTATTCTGGAATCCGGAGAAATTATGCCGGATAAAATGAAGTATAAAATCGACCATTATATATTACTTAAATCTAAAAAAGCTAAGGCTGTAATAAACGCAAGATATGAAAATTTACAGCCGATGTTTAGTGAAAAAGAATGCTGCGAAATTATAAATGAACTGGATTTATATAAAGAACCTTCCGAGCTTAAATATTTGAAAACAGTTCGTGACGGCAAGCCGTTCTTTAATTCGGAACAATGCAAAGAATTATTGCAAATAGAACCGTTTACCAGAAAATTCATAATGGAAAAATTTATGAATCCGCCGCGTGAGTGCAGTGCTGATGAAATCGTAGAAATAGCAAAAAACACTTTATTGACAGGCGATTTTTGGTTATCCTTTAGAGATTTAGTAGAATTAAAAGACGAAAACGGGAATTATAAATACACTGTTCAGGAATGTATCGAAAAATCTAAACAGGAAATTAATCAATAATCCACTTTTTAGGGTCGAATTTAAAATCCGAAACCTTCATTTTTAAAGATTTTGCATAGGGTTCAAATTTTTTAAGCAGAATAATTTTGTGCAGCGAAAGCTCCTGCGCAACAATCGGATTCTCGCAGGCAATTACCATTACATAACCCGGAAGCATTGAATAAGGTTTTGATCTGCCCTTGAATTTTGAAGGCAGAATTTTATCCCATAAGCTTATGAGGTTAGTCCGCGCAATTGCTTTTTTAAGCTGCGGATTATCCATCATTGAACTTATTACCGAATCTACCCCTTCAAAATCTGTATAAAGAACTTTTTTCATTGTTTATGTTATTATTTTTCTATGAGTTGTAATTTAAATGATATCATAAAATCATCAAATAAGATACTTCTTTTATCACACATGAACCCTGACGGTGATACACTGGGTTCTATGTGCGCTCTCTATAGCATGATTTATCACCGGTTTAAGAAAAAAGCCGATATGAGTGTTGTATCTAATATTCCTTATAATTACAAATTTATGCCGAATATTGACCTAGCTGAGCGTTATTTTGATAAGTCTCTTGTTTACGACCTTGTTATAACTCTTGATGTCGCGGCAATAGAGAGAACTCTGGATTCCAAAATCCTTTTTGATAAAGCAAAATTAAGCATTAATATAGACCATCACAAAACCAATCCGGGGTTCGGCGACTATCAGATTATTAATCCGGATGCAAGCTCCTGCGGTGAAGTTCTTTTTGATATTTTTAAATCCGAAAACTGGACAATTGATAAAGATTCCGCAATCTGTTTATATACGGCAATAATGACAGATACGGGGAACTTCCGGTTTGAAAATACTTCATCAAGCACTCTTCGGGCAGCGGCAGATCTGGTTGATGCCGGAGCTAATCCGAATTATATATATAAAATGTGTTATGAAACTAAAACCAAAAACTTTGTAATGTTCCAAAACTATTGCGTAAATAAAGCTGTATTTTTGGAGGACAATAAAATAGCCTATACAACTGTTTATAAAAAAGATCTGGAGAAATTTTCAGCAGGTGACGATTACACGGACGGAATCGCGGAAACTCTCCGGGCAATAGACACAACAGAAGTTTCTTTTGTAGCAAAAGAAGTTGATACAAAATTAACTAAAATCTCAATGCGCTCTAAAAAAGTTGATGTAGCCGAGATTTGTTCAAAATTTGGCGGCGGCGGACATACTTTTGCAGCAGGCTGCACAATAAAATTAAATGTACAGGACTCCATTGACAAATTGTTGAGAGAAATAAAACCGTGAGATTCAGAACACTGAGAAATATAATAAATTCTGTAATAGAGCATGACTATTTCGGTATGGCATCCGAGATGGGGTATATGCTCTGCATCGGAATCTGTCCTTTTCTTCTGTTTTTAACGGCAATTTTCGGGTACATAGGTAAGCAAAACTTTATGCAGCCGATTTTTATTTTTATGCAGAATATTATGCCTACAGATGTGCTTACGGTTGTTAATACTGTATTAAACGAAGTTTTCTTCTTCAAAAAAGGCGGACTTGTTGCAGTTTTAGGCTTTTGTATAACGCTGTTTCTTTCTACAAACACAATAGCAATTGTTGCGAAAGGTTTGAACAGAGCTTATAAGGTAAAAGAAACCAGAAGTTTTCTTTATTCAAGGCTTCTGGCGCTTATTATGGTATTTGTAAATACGCTGGTTTTGTTTTTGAGTATTACATTAATCGTATTCGGTAAAGTTATTATAAAATTTTTGGTTGCTTATATAGGAATGACCCAGCACCTGGCAAACATTATGTTATTTGTCCGCTGGCCGATTGCGTTTTTAACCCTGTTTATCATGGCGTATTTGAGTTATTACATACTGCCGGATTTGAGCGGTAACGAAAAACTCCGTAGGCATAGTGCTTTACCGGGAACGATATTTTTCTGCGTATCCTGGCTGCTGGGTTCGTGGTTGTTTTCAGTGTATATTAACAACTTGCATACGTATAACTTTGTATACGGAACTATTGCCGGATTTGCGGTTATGATGGTCTGGCTTTACTATACATCAATTTTAATACTGATAGGCGGTGAAATTAATTCACAGCTTTATAATAAACTGGAAAGGCGTGAAGAAATAATTGCGCGCAGAGACAGGATGCGAAAAAATGATAACGCGGTATAGAGAATATCTTGAATTTCTTGATGAAAAGCTGGGGAAAATGTTTGAAGCCCAGAAACCTTTTATTAAATGTAAAGAAGGGTGCGCTTATTGCTGTAAAGAAGGCGAATATCCTCTAACAGAGCTGGAATACGTGTGTATGATGCTTGCATACAATGAATTAGAGGATGAAATTAAAGACAGAGTTACTGAAAATATTATAAATCTCTTGAAAAAATCAAGAGAAAAGCTGTATGAATGCCCGTTTCTTGTTGATAACAGGTGCAGTATTTATAAAGCCAGAGGTATTATTTGCAGAACATTCGGCTTGATTTCCTATGATGATAAGGATAAAAAACGAATTCCGTTTTGTGTAAATCTTGACTTAAATTATTCCAATGTTTACGATAAAGAAAAGCATATGATTGTTTCTAAAGCAGAGGACGGAACAGAGCCTGCTGCATATAATATTACCCGTAAGGTGCTTATAACTCCAAAAGTTGAAAAACAGTTTGATATATTTTTCGGCGAAGACAAATCACTTGTGGAGTGGTTATCAGAAGAAGATTTCGGGGTATAACTTCACCTCGATTTATACCTCATATCAGGTCAAACGATTCTGTTATTATAAACAAAAATGCAAGCTTTATTTTGTTAATTTATGTCGGGGGTTAACCCGCCATAGAATTTTCGTATTCTCAGCTAGTTTGTGGAGCAAGCTCCACACTACTTCTGTTGAACATCAGCGCGCATTCCCTCTCCAACGGGGAGGGCTAGGGAGGGGGTAAATGATTTCAAATATGAAGTAATGCTTGGTGTCATTAAAAGGGATAACCATTTGCCCCGAAACAAACCGGAAGAAATATAACAATTAAATAAAAAATGGATTGCCGCGGCACTCACGTGCCTCGCAATGACACCCGACTTATAGTCTCACCTACAAACCAAATATATTTACCCCCCCCCCCTTGATTGTTGTTTATGTTTGTGGTTATTTATAATCAGGTAAGTTATATCCTCTTGAACTTATTCAATCTAAGAATAGCGGCTTGATTCTTAGGAGTATTAAATTAAAGGGGTGTGAATGTCAAGTAAGCATCTCTTAAAATTAAAAGAAGGAATATAAATATGTTAAAAATCAGATTAAAAAGATTAGGCGCTAAAAAAGCTCCGACTTACAGAATAATAGTTATTAATTCAACTACAAAAAGAGAAGGTAAACCTATTGAAGAATTAGGTCATTACAATCCTAAGACAAAGATTATGAAGCTCAATAAAGAAAGCGCTCTTGCCTGGATTTCTAAGGGTGCTCAGCCTACAGATACAGTTAAGTATTTGATTAATAATTGCAACGATGACGGAACTTTGAACTACAAAAAACCTGAAGTTGTAAAATTATCAAAGAAAGCACTGGCAAAGAAAGCTGCTGAAGAAGAAGCTAAAAAAGCAGCAGAAGAGGCTGCAAAAGCTGAAGCAGAAGCCGCAGCGGAAGCTCCGGCTGAAGAAACTGCTGCTGAGTAGTTTTTTTAAAAGTTATAAAAATAGAACCGCTTTCTATAAGAAGCGGTTCTATTTATTTGCAATCTTTTTCAGAAGATTTTCTGTCCATTTTATCATATTGGGATATCTTTTTGTATTATGTCCTCTTTGAATCCATTCTTTTTCATTTTCTTCTTTTGTGCCTATATTTTTCAGTGTTTTGTAAACAAAAGAATACATTCCGGTTCTGTCGGCGCCTGCTTTGCAGTGAATGTGGGCTTTGCCGTTATTTTGGGCAATGTTTTTTATCAAGTCTAAAAAATCCATAACAGAATGTTTACGAGGTTTTGCAGAAACTGTCGGTATGTTATGGTATTTCATCCCGAGTGATTCGACAACTTTTTTTTCGTCAAAATCTAAGCCGGAGTTAGCCATTGTTCTAAAATTAATAACGTCTGTTACGCCCTGTTCTTTAAGCCATTTAAAATCATCTTTTTGAGGCTGGGCGGAGCGTGAAAGGAAATTATCTATTTTAGCGTAATTATCAGGTTTGCCTTTAAATGTGATTGGAAAGATTTTCATTTTACTATTTTATAATAAATAAAAATTAATTGACATTAATTTTAACCTTTTGTATTTAATACAAACTTAACGGCATCATCTTTTGTAACGATATCGCCGTTTAACTGCGCCTCAGTTAGCGCGTTAACTATTTTGCCTAAAAGCGGTGACGGCTTAATGTCCAAAATCTGCATAATTTCATTCCCGTCGAGAAGTTTTGGCAAAGGCTCCAGCGTTTCGCGCTTTTCAAGGTAAAAGTTTAAAAGAGTTTCTAAACCGTCAAGGTTGTTTTTTATCATCTCATCAGTAACATCAACTCCTCTTGCAGATAGCCTGTCGGCACGGGCAAGAACAATGTTATCTATTACATTATCTCCCATTTTTCTGATATAGCGCATTTTAACTTTTTCGTTAAAATCAGGCGCAGCCAGTACGCTAGAAGGGTAAATATGATTTTTAATCATACAGGAAATATATTCAATTTGCTTTTTAGAAAATTTTAAGTTTCTAAGACGCGGAATTACCATTTTGGAGCCAACGTCATCGTGCTTAATAAACCTGTGACGGGCGCTGCAGGACGTACATTCCGGCTTGTTGTGCAAACAAGCGTATTTATCACACCTGTCTTTGCCTCCTTCAAGAGTCCAGGTGGAGAACTTCCCTATATCGTGCAGAAAACCTGCAAGTTTCAGATGATTTATCCGGGGAAAACCGCCAAAATCGACTCTCGCTAAGTGCTCTTTAATTTCTTCCGGAGCATTTGCGTACTGAATTTCTATCTGCCTTACGGTTTCCACGACATGATGGAATAAATCCAGATGATGATGCGTGTTTGGTGTAACTTTTTTCATCTCGATAACGCAAGGAAATATTTTATCTAAAAGCCCGAATTCGTCCATTTTCAAAAGAACTTTTGAGGCAAAGTCCCCGCCGAAGAGTTTCATAAGTTCGTAGTGAATCCGCTCCGGCGCCGGATTTAGAGCAAGCGGTAAATATTTTTTTATAGCAGCTTCCATATCCGGTGTCATTGAAAAGCCGGTTGTTGCTGTAAATCTGAAAGCTCGTAGAATTCTTAGAGGATCTTCTTCAAAATTCTTATCATCAATGTGTCTTAAAACTTTGTTTTTTAAATCCGCCATCCCGCCTGTTGTATCAATAATTTTGTCCGCTTTAAGGTCATAGGCTATGGCATTTATTGTAAAATCACGCCTTTTCAGGTCATCTTCAATAGTTTCACCCTGAAGCTCCGATATATCAAAGAAATTAATTTTATCCTCAAGAACTACACGATAAATTTTGTTTTCGGAATCAAGCACAATAAAAGTTCCGCAAAAATCCACAGCAAGCTTCTTTGCAAACTCTTCTGCGCCTTTGATTGTAATATCCCTGTCAGTAGTGGTTTTTCCGAGCATTAAATCCCTTATTGCGCCGCCTACAAGATAACCGTCATGGATTTCAGATAAAAATTCATCCCTGATATTCATAGATAATATCTCCTAAAGCGGTTATAACGGCAGTATCGGCTTTTAGTATCAAATCACCGAGAGTAATCAAAGGAAGATTTTTCCCTCTAAAGTATTCAAATTCCCGCTCCGAAAATCCGCCTTCCGGTCCGATGATTACAAGAAATTTCTCACCTTTTTTTACCGGATTTTCTTTCAAATACTGTTTTAGACTCATCTCACAAGAGCGTTCCGCAAAAACTATAATTCTGTCAAAGTCTTTAGTTAAGACTTCTTCAAGAGTAGAAAGTTCGTGGCAGGTCGGAATCTTTGTCCTCTCACACTGTTTGGAAGCTTCATACATAACCCGCTGCCATTTTTCGTGTTTATCAACTTTTAAAGCACAATTATCCGTTGCAACCGGAAAAACTTCTCTTATTCCAAGCTCTGTTGCTTTTTCCATAATCGTAAGCTGAGAGTCGCTTCTCAGGGGGCTTTGTGCTAAATATAAGTCAAAATCCAAATCTCTTTTTGACGGGTAAGATTTTTGAATCTCGCAAATAATTTCTTTAGAGTTAATCTCCTTAATGATTGTTTCATACTGAATCTGGTTATCATCAATAAGCAAAAGTTTTTCTCCCGTCCTTGCACGCAGCGAACGCGCAATATGCCGGTAGTTATCGGTATCTTTGATTGTAATCAGAGGCGGTTCGATTTTGTTGGGATTGTTTTCCTTATTTATCCCTGGATTTCCCCCTCCGCCTATAAAGAAGTGCGGCATGATGTTTCTTTGTACTCCGTTTTGAATTTCTTAATAAGTGTTACTAACATTATTGTACACAAAACAACAGCAGAAATACCAAGGCTGTACCAGAATCCTAAAAGATTTAATTTTAATTTAAGCCCGAAGTAACACCCGAGAGGAATTGATATAAGCCAGTAAGCAATGAAGTTTGCAAGCATTACAACTCCGGTTTGTTTAATCCCTTTAAACACTCCGGCTAACGCTACCTGCAAGCCGTCAAAAACTTGAAATGCGCACAACATATAAACTACAGGTATACAAACTTCAACAAGTTCTGCATCTTTTGTAAACAAACTTAACAGAAGTTCCGGAAAAATTCCGACAACAATTGCAGAGCAGGTCATAAATGCTACACACATTGCAATACCTGTATAAGCGTAAGTTTTAAGCGATTTAAAATACTTAGCCCCGTTTGCAAACCCGACTTTTACAGCTGTAGCGTTTGAAATTGCAAGCGGAACCATAAATGACACGCTGGTGAGAGTGCAGACAATATTTTGAGCCGCTGCGTAAATTCCTGAAATTCTGCCCAGAATTACCGTGATTGCATTAAACCCGATAAACTCTATCATAACCGCAAGAGATGCCGGAACGCCGACACGGAGCATATCTTTGTAATAATTTTTATCCTTGTGGTGTTTGATATTTACTTTTTTATAGCAATAAATTAAAAGCACAAGCCCCATAATATATCTTGTAATTAAACTTGCAAGTGCAAGCCCTGCCGTTCCCATCTCCGGAATTATTCCCCAGCCGAACGCCAGCAGAATATTTAATCCGAGGTTAATGAAAATGCAAATAACCGTTAGAATATTCGGAAAAACAACAATCTCAAATGCCTGCAAAAACTCTTTTACAACACAATGGATATAAGCGCCGAAAGTTGAAAAAACTGTTATCCAGAAATAGTCCTTGATTAAAGGCACAAGTTTTGCTTCAAACCCAAATTTGTCAATAAGCGGAATGAATGCCGCTATTAGGATTGACATTATGACTGATAGAATCGAGGCAAATTTTAACGACGGGTAAAAATACTTTTCAGCTTCTTTTCCTGCCCCCCGGTAATTGGAAAGGATTGCGGAAGTGCTCCCTAATATTCCGATTCCGAATATCATAATGCAGTTAATAATAGCCGTTGCAAGACTTACAGCCGCAAGCGTATCAGTTGAATACCTTCCCGCAACAATAACATCTCCGACACCTATCATAATGAAGCCTAAATTACCCAGAATAATAGGTCCTGCAATATTTGCAATATCTTTTATATAAAAATTTCTGACCAGCATAATGACAATATTGTATTATAAAGCAAAAGCAGAATAAAGGGGGGGAGAAATGCAGGTTGGGTGAAACCATATATTTACAGAGCTTTTGTCGGGCTGAAGCCCGAACATACATTTACCCCAAAGAGGGCGAGGGAGAGGGGACAATAGAACGATAACGCGCATTCCTTCCACGGATAAATACATCCTGCTTGTAGTATCAAACCAATATATTTACCCCAGGAAGGTTAGGATGGGGATTAGTCTTGACTAACCCCCTCCCGCATTTGTAGCTCGCTAACGCTCACACAACTGCGACCTCCCCGCCGGAGAGGTGAGCACAATTTCAAGATAACGCAATAATTAAACAATAGTCTCAGTAGTGTGGAGCTTGCTCCACAAAATTTAATTTATAATAAATTTACACAACTCTTGTGGAGCAAGCTCCACACTACTGCTATATTAAGGTCTTGAGAAGAATCCCTTTAACTTTAATTATTTATTTTGACAAAGAATTATCCTTATCATACGATAAAGAAAACTAAATACGGGGAAACTACGGTGGAATTCCGTGACTGTGCCGCAGCCGTAAAAGCCGGAATGCTCAAGAGCTCTCGTTCCATCCCTTCATAGGGGAGGGTGGGGGCTAATCTTAAAACAATGCTGCGAGTCACAGTTTTGTATGTAGCTTTCTTTTACTGCGGCGAAATTTCCCTCAAAACAATACATAAGATAAACTAAAAAGCAGTAAAGGAAGTTTTTTATTGGCAGGAATATCAGCCGGAGCCGGAAAAGTTAATACAGGAACCTGTCCGCACGGAATGTCGCCGGGCGCCTGTCCTATTTGTTCGGGTATGGGCGGCGGAGGCAGCACAAGAATGGGCGAACGTCCGCAAAAAGCAGGTGAATGGAGTTATCATCAGTGCGCAATGATTGGCGCAATGATGAGGGCAAGAGAACAGAGGCTTGAAGCTCATGAAAAAAATCTGCTCAACCATGCGCAACAGCTTTTGCAGTTTCAGCAAAACCTGGAGAAATTAGCGCAAAAAATGATTGATTTTATCAATCAAAGTTCAACCGGCTTTATTTTAAAACCTGTTGTGTATACAATTAGTAATATCGTCGTTGGCGGAGTAAATAACCTTATAAAAGGTATAGCTGCTGTCCTTAATGTAATTTCTAATATTAAAGACAAACTATCTCAAATCAAACAGAAACTGGTCGATATTCAGGATAAGCTTAATGCTATATTCGGGGAAGCAAAGGCTTTTATTGAAAAAAAAGTCTCTGAAATCGTAAGCACGGTAAAATCGAAACTGGAAGGACTTTTTAAGATTTTTAAAAGAAATAACACAAAAGACGATGATACAAAAATTGATGAAGATAAAAAAATATTTAATCTAAAAACCATATTACACAAAATCATGCGAAGAAAGAAAAAAGATGATACCGAAAGTGAATCTGGATCTTGAATCTTCAAGACATCAGAAAAATATGACAAATACTCAAAAAAAGAATGACACCTATGTTAAAGAAGGTGTTATTGTAAACACGTTTGTCAAAGACCCGCTGCTTGAAGGACCAAAGTCATCACCACTTAACGAAACTTACGATACACTTGTAATATCTGATGAAATACCACTTCCTTCGGGTGTTTACGAAAAAGAGGATAAAAACAAAAGTCCGCTTTTGCCATTGTGCGCGGCGACAGTAGGTGTGATGGCTTTGCTGGGCGGATTTACCGCAATGATGAAAAAGTTTTCCAAAGGCAAGTTAGAGAGTTCAAAAGAATATCTGCTGCCGGGAATTACAAGAAACCACTGCATTAATGACGAGATTCACCAGAGTATTTTTAGTATGATTCAATCTCCGAGCAGGAAAACAATCCTCGCATCACTGGGCGTGATTACATTAGGCTCAATGGCTTTTATGGGAAAAATATTTATTGACGGGTTTAAGGAGGTCTGGGTCAAAAAACAGGAGGCTGATATTCAGAAAAATTTGCAGGAAAACCTGATTGCGGTTGAAACACGCTCTTTTTCAGGAAAAATTCAGATTATAAGGAGTATGCTCTCTTCTAAAGCCAAAGCGTTTTCAGAAGAGCTTGCGCCGGAAAAACCGTACGAAAATACTTCTTTTAAAGCCAAAGAAAAACAAGATAAAAATAATGATAACAAATCTCTTATGATTGCAGGCGGAATAACGCTGCTTTCAATTTTAGGACTCGGCTACTGGGCAGTTAGAAACATCAGAAAAAGTGACGAATTTATTACAAAAGGGCTGAAAAATACCAGAAAAGGGCTGGATAATGTAATAGATGATTTTAATAAAAATAAGCCGATAGGAGAAATTCAGGGACATAACGGAGAAGTTTTGACCGGAAAAGAGGCGTACAAGCTTCTTATAGAAAACCTTCTGGAATCTGTTTATGCAAGACCTGATGAAGTTAAGCAAACCGTAGATAAAATGAATCTGCCTCTAAAGGAGAAAGCAGAGTATTTAAACCGGCTTCTTGACAGTATGAATCAGGCAACTGAAAAGGTTAATCCGATGATGGGCGGAAGCGGCAGAAATAAAATTACTTATTTTTCCCACGTAAATGATTATCTTTCGTTTTTCTATGACTGGCTTATGAACCCTAAAAACCCTCAGTTTAAAAATCTGTTTTTCGGTATTGCCGGAATTTCAGCACTTGCCTACGGCGGTAAAGCTGCAGCAGAAGCTGTTAAAGAAGTGCAGGTAAAAAAATACAACGCGCAGATTGAATTAAACCTGCAAAACAGGCTTGTGTCTACCGAACTTCGTAACTTTAAAGCAAAAAAAGAGTCTGCAATAGAACCTTTATGCGATGAGTTTTTCAAGCAAAAAGAAAACGGAAAATCCAACGAAGAGTTAAAAATTATAGCCGACAATATTTTGTTTGAAATCAAAAATGGTCCACCGTTTGTTTATTCTTAACAAAATCTTTCCATTGCTTTTACAAAACCGTCATTAAAAACAGTGTCTGTTGTATAATTTGCGACCTGCTTTAATTCTTCTGTTGCATTACCCATTGCAACACGTATTCCGCCGGCTTTTAAGAGGGCAATGTCGTTGTTTTGGTCGCCTATTGTTAAAGTCTCTTCTTCTTTTATTCCCCAATAATTTTGCAGGAATTGTACAGCGCAGTATTTTGAAGCTTCTTTGTTTGAAAATTCAAGGAAATACGGAGTTGATTTAACTATATAAAGTTCAGGAAAAATCTCCGGCAATTCTTTTTCTAACCTGTCGATTTTATCCGGATTAGAATAATCAATTGCAAGGAGTTTATTAACCTTGTCTTTTTTTATATCTTTAAAGGCGCAAATTTCATACTCTGTATGCAAATTATTGCAATAGCGCTCAATTTCATAACACTCTTTTTCAGAATACAAAATATCATCGTTATACAAATTTATATGAATGTTTTCCTCTTTTGCACAATCGAGAATTTTCTCTGTCTGCTCCGGTGTCAGGCATCTCTCGTAGAGGGTTTTATCCTGATACTTTATTAATCCGCCCTGATAAGATACAACAGGAGTATCAAGCCCTAAATCATCTGCAATCCTTGTTGCTGCAGCGTTCATCCTGCCGGTTACAAGGACAACTTTTATTCCTTTATTGCATAATTTGCGAACACACTGTTTTACTCCTTCGGTAAAGTTGCCTTCAGGAATTAAAAGCGTACCGTCAATATCAGTTGCAACAAGTTTTATCATAATAAATCCTCTTCTATCAAAATATCATGCCCGATATCCTGCATTAATTCCAGATACGAATAAAAATGTCTGGACATAGATGCAAGATACTGGCTCAGAACTTCCTGATGCCCGTTTTCGTTAATTACTAAATCAGTATAGGAATTTTTGCCCTTAATATACCCTTCGGTTGAAAGCTTAACAATTTTTTCGGAATCTTCAAGTATTTTTTTTGAATGTTCCATATTCTCGGCAGAATACTTAAAAATATTGTAATCTTTTTTTAGTTCATACTTTAATTGATATTCATAAGCTTTTTTGTTAACTTTGCTCCTTTCAAGAAATATTTCAGCCTTTTGTATTTCCGGAGTGAAGTTATAAAGAATCGGAACATCCATCCCGAAACCTACATAAGCGCCGCCATAGTTATTTGTTGTGTTTCTATATGCCTGCCAAGCATATCCGCCTGCAATACTTATATCGGGAACTCTGTTTCTTTTTGCCTGCAATACTTCATCCTGAGATTTTTTTATATTCATATCCGAAAGCTTTATAATATAACTGTATTGAAGCGCAGTATTTTCCAGAAATTTATACTCGGGAAGCTTTATATCCAAAAATGCACTATGTCCGATAAGTGAATCCTCAAGTGTATCATACATAACATCTTCTTTTCCGGTATTCAAGACCTTGTTAAGGTCAAATTGTTTAGCAAAAACATTAGCCTTAGCCCTGTTAACTTCTATAAGCTGCTGCCCGTACTGAATATCGGCTTTTAAATTATCAATCTCGTAAGAAGGATATTTAGGCTTCTCAGTTGTAATTTTTACAAGGTCTTTAAACAGTTTAAGGCGGTCCTCCTGTATTTTATATACAGATTTTGCATACAAAACATCAAAATATGCCTGCATAATCTGCAATTTGTAATTGTGTTCCGCCTGCATAAGTTCTGTTTCTTTTATAGAATACTCTTTTTCGGCAATCTTTTTTCTAATTCCGCGCTTTAAAACTTCTATCGGAAGATTAACTCCGGCTTGTGATGCGTTTCCGAGGGCAACATTACCCAGAACAACATTTGATTGAATCTCGGGGTTCTGCAGTCTGTTTGCAATTTTTATATCTTTTTTTGCAGCATCAAGTTCAAGACGCTTCATTTTTAAATCACAATTTTCATTAAGCCCTATTTCAATCATTTTGTCTAAATCAACATTCACAACCTCAGCCTGAACGTTGCCTATAGTAAACATAAATACAGCTAATGCAAATAGAAATCTCTTCATACAGAAATATATTACCATAAAAAAAACGCCCGGAGGCGTATAAATTTGGTTAATTAATAAGGTATTTTAATAAGGTTATTTATGCTAAACTTTTGTTTTCTTGAACCAGTTAACCGGATTCAACTTAGAAAAGAAGCTTGTTTTTTGAACAGGCGGCTTTTTCTTGCCCCTGAATACAAGAGCCAGCGAACCTATCATAAGAAGTCCTGCTGCAATTCCTTTTACTGCCTTAGGGATTCTATCAAAGAATGAAAGAGTGCCGTCTAAATGTGCGGAAACATTTCCGCCTACGTCATTAAATCCGCCCCAGGCATTTGCGCCTGCTTGAGAATTTGTTCCTATTCCTCCGAGACCGAAAGCGTTTAATCCCGCGCTTGATTCAGCCCCTATTCCCTGCATACCCCACGCATTTTTCCCCGCCTGAGAATTTACGGCAAGCTGCTGCATACCGAACGGGGAAGAGTATGTAAAACTGTCTCCGTACATTCCGTGATTTTGATATAAAGAGCCCTGCATTGCACTTTGAAGATAAGGATTTGCAATCCCGGAAGATACGTTAACTCCATTGCATAAATCATACGGTACATAATCTATGATTCCGTGAGAATACAAATTGTTTAATGTAAACGGGTTCGTCATATCAAAATACCTTTCACTAACACACATATATATAAAGTTATTTTTTGTTAAAAAATTGCTTTATTTGTAAAGCTTTGTTACGATAAGTTTTATGGAGAAGGCTTTTTTAAAAAAACACTGGCAGATTATATTAATTAATTTGTTAATAATTCTGGCTTTTATACTTGGTTACGGAAGGTTTGGAGATATTATTTTTGACTCCTTCAGGGAAGCCTATATTCCTGCTCAAATTATTAAAGGTCAGGTTTTGTATAAAAATATCTTTAATATTTACGCCCCGTTTGCGTATCTATTTAATGCGCTGCTTTTTAAAATTTTCGGTGTAAAACTTTCTGTTTTGTATTTTGCAGGGCTTTTTGCCACTTTAGGAGTTTCTAATCTTACGTTTTTTATATCGAATAAATTTTTTAATAGAAACATTTCTTTTTGTATAGTATTGTTTTTTATTTGTGCGGCAGTCCTTTCAGGAAATGTTTTTAACTGCTTTTTCCCGTATTCTTACGGAATGCTTTACGGATTATTGTTTATTCTCTCTTCTCTGTACTTTGCTTTAAATGACAAATATCCTCTCTCATTTCTAATGTATTCATTTGCAATTTGCTCAAAGTATGAATTTCTGCTTCTTTTACCGTTATTATTCTATATTGCTGGCAAGAAGAACCTCCGGAAAAATATTCTTGCTTTGCTTGCTCCCATCGTAGTAACATTTTTACCTCTGCTTATTCAGGGTGCAGGTATTAAAAATCTTATAGTCTCTTACCAGCTTACAATGGCAATGAGCGCCACTAAAACTCTTTACTGGTTCTATTCCGTAACGGGGCTTGTATTCAGACCGGAGTTAATTCCTATTTATCTGGAAAACTTTATCAAATTTGCAATCCCTGCTGCAGTTTTATATTATTTGAAAAATTGGCTGATTTACCCGCTGGTTTTCGCTTATTGCTATTATATTTTTACGCCGGAAATTCTTATATATATTTTTCCGTTGATTTTAATTTTATATATAGCCAGATTTACGGAGCTTTCTAAGAAAGAAAAATTCTTTGTACTGGCGTCCCTGCTTTTGTCCGTAAAAATATTTTTTGCGCTTACAATGCAATCTTACGGTATTTATTTTCTGCCGTTTGCGCTTATTTCAGTATTTATACTGCTTCCAAAACGCATAAGAAGTCAGGCGCTTATTGTTCTTGTCCTTTGCGGAATTTCTTTCGGAATAAAGAACATTCAAACTCTTTATTCTAAAAACGTAAAAATAACAGCTTCTACAGGCTCAATATACACCTCACCTTATAACGGCAATTCCATAAAACCGCTTGTTGAATACATTTCATCCAATACAAAGCAGGAGGATAAGGTTCTTGTGTATCCGGAATGCCTCGGGGTAAATATCTTAGCCTCAAGAGATTCGGATAACAAATTCTATTCGCTTATACCTTTGTATGTGGAAACTTTCGGCGAAGATGTGATAATTAAGCGTCTTGATATCAAGAAGCCTGAATACATTATTGTCAGCAATTATGATACTTCAATTTATTATTACTCATATTTTGGCAAAGATTATGCAACAAAAATTATGGATTATATTTTAAATAACTATGAAAAACAAACTGAAATCGGTGAGGGCTTAATTTTTACCGTTTATAAACTTAAGTCTCGTCATCCTTCTCGGCAGCACGCCTGAGAATATTTCTGTCTAACTTTTTCTTTCCGTATTTTTTATGGGATTCTTCCATAAGTTTTTCACTCGGGCGCTTTTTTGATGATTTTTTTGTCTGCACTCCAGCGGAGGGATTAGAAAAAGAACCGCCGAGTTCTCTGTACCAGAGAGACCATAAAATAGAGCGCAGCGGAAGAGTATATTGAATCAATATTTGCGCTGCAAAAACTTTTATTGTAAAAATTGCAATATCGTATTCTGTCGGAGACTTTACTCCGTATTGTGTTAAATCCGGCATCGGAAGCTCTGAAATAACAGGAATTATTCCTTTTGCAATAAAATTATTAACTCCTGTTAAATCAAAAACTTTTATAAAAAGCTGCGGAATAAATATATAAGTTAAGGCTCCGGCAAGAGCCATCAGCATAAAAGTTGAAGCAAAATGACCTTTCACCAGAGCTAAGCTTCTTTTTACACACCCGACAGGTGAAAGTTCCGGCTCAAAAGTGAATACCTGAAATACCAGTACAAAATAAACCGCAAGTATTCCGCAGATTATCCAGAAAAGCGGGCAGAATGATACGGCGGAAAAGATTCCGAACAGGAACCATAAGCCGATAAATGGAATGGTTCTTCTTTTAATTAATTCCGTATGAGCGCCAAAATCATATACCCGTCCGGATTTTTGCATATTATCAAACATAGAATTTATTGCCCCGTACGCAACCAGATATTCCCAGAAAGCTTTTACAAATATAGCAAGCCCCGGAAGAGTTATAAGAATTGAGAGCAGAACAAGTACATTAAAATTATTCAGACCGGAAAATTTGTCAATCAACGGAGGCAGGTTTTTTGTGTAAAGATACGTTATTAAAAATACAAGCAAAAGTCCTGCAAGCTGCCCTAATACAGGAAAAGTCATGTACTTCATAAATTTATCAAAGTTAGAAAAATACAATCCGATTGATTCGGTAAAAATTCCGAGAGGTGTGTTATTTTTTTTAGACATTTTTATCTCCGCTTCTCTTTTCTACCCTATTGTAGTATAAAGATATTATTATGAAAAATTTAACAAGAGAAGATTTTTTGTCCGGAAAAGTCGATTTGCATATCCATTCAAATTACTCTGACGGAAAAGCCGATTTTAAAGAAATTATAGATAGCGCAAAAGATAAAGGGTATAAACTTATATCTATTACCGACCACAATACGGTTGAAGGGCATAAAAAGTATCAGGATGAAATTCTTGTAACAGGGGCGGAATTCGACTGCTGGTTCGGTTATGTTTTTATACATCTTCTAGCATACGGAATTGATTTAAATCATCCGGCTTTAAGTCCTTTTCTTGCAAAAACCAAAGCAGAAACTGAAGGTGATATAATACGGCTGTTTGCAAGGCGGAATGTTCCTAAACTAATCAAAGCAATTCACGAAGCCGGAGGAATTGCCGTACTTGCGCATCCGGCATGCTACTGGACAGTAAGCTTAGAGAGGTTGGTAAAAAAACTTATGAAATACGGTTTAGACGGGATAGAAGTCTACTACCCCTATCCGAGGTTCAGAAAGATTGTCAAATTCCATTCCTCCAGGGACGTTAAAAGAATTGCTGATAAATACCCTGAATTAATCCAAACAGGCGGTACAGACTTCCACGGCGAAAAGCTTTAGAAATATAAAAAATTCCTGCTCATACTTGCTTTATAATCACCCACAATAATTTTAAATGTGTGGTGTATTCACTATAGGTGCATTAGCATTTGATAAAATTTCATCAATATGAATATAATGTATGTTGATAAAGACTCGGGAAGGATGGAAATGAAAAATACAAAAACTGCAATAATCTGGTTATCTCTTGCGCATTTATTTGCTGATGTCTACAGCGGGTTTCTGAATCCTATAATGCCTTTTATTGCAGCAAAATTAGGATTTTCAATGGCAATTGCAACTGTTGTAATAAGTATTTCCCATATATGTTCGTCTATGATGCAGCCGATTTTTGGATTTTTTGCAGATAATATTTTGAAAAGATTTTTCATATTCTGGGGGTTGATTCTTGCCTCGTTATTTATTCCGTTAACTCCTGCCGCGCCTAATATTCAAACCCTTTTACTCTTTATGATTCTCGGAAGCCTTGGAGGAAGCTTTTTCCACCCGCAGGCAATGGGGTTTGTAAATTATTTTGCGGGTAAAGAATGTCCGACAACTATGGGTGTATTTATGAGTATGGGCTCATTAGGGTTTGCTTTCGGACCTCTTCTTGCGGCTATGATTACCCAGGTACTGGGGCTTGATATGATTTCTTATACTTCAATTTTCGGGCTTCTTCTTGCTGCAATGATGTTTTTCTTTGTGCCGAAACTCTCTAAAATAGAAAAGAAACCCTGTCATAAAGCTTTCATTAAATCATTTAAGGATATTTTAGGCAACAGGCAGATGAATTATTTAATTCTGATTGCAATGATGAAGTCTCTTGTTACAAACAGTTCCTGCATACTGCTGCCATTCTTGTGGAAATCTATGAACTGCTCGCCTTTCTATATAGGGTTTGCTCTGTTCTTGTTTGTCTTTGCAGGCGCAATAGGCTCATTTTTAAGCCCGCACACTGAAAGAATTTTCGGCTCAAAGCCTGTAATTTATTTTTCAATGTGGGCAACTTTTCCTATGATGCTATTGTTCGGATTTATTCACAAAAGCCATCCGGCTTTAGCGCTTTGCGTATTTTTTATAATCGGATTTACAACAATGCTTGCCCAGCCAGTCACAATGGTCTGGGCTCAGAGAATTTTGCCTGAATACAAGAGCATAGCAGCCGGATTTATAAACGGTTTCTGCGTGGGTGTAATTGCTCTTTGTATGTCGGTTTTAGGAAGCATTGCACAAAAATTCGGTATTATGAATGTTTTGATTGTGTTAAGCATAATCCCGGCAATGTCTTCGTACTTTGTAAGGTATTTGAAAGAGGGTGAGAAATAATTCAAGACAGATTTAGAGAGAGGGGCTGGAATATTAAAGTATAGATAAGAATGTAATAATCGGTAATCACGCCTGGATAGGGCGTGATGCTTCCGTACACAAAGGGGCGGTTATACCTGACGGTTGTGTAGTTAGTGCTAATTCTTTTGTTGCGCATAAATTTGATGAACCTAATACAATAATTGCGGGAACTCCGGCTAAAGTAATCAAAAGAAACATCCGCCAGGAATCTTAATCAGCAAAAAAAATATTTACCTCTTACCCTATTTAACCTTTTTGGTATAATATATTAAAAGAGCTTATGAAAAAGTTAATTAAAAACCTGATTTATAAATTACAAAATTTGACGCATTTAGACAAATACATTCTCAAACAGGTTATTGAGATGTTTATTATGGGTGTGCTTGTTTTTACATCTATTATCTTTGCGTCAGATACTTTCATAACTCTTATTAAACAAATTTCAATGTACGGAATTCCGTTTAAGTATGCAATTTTGATGATTATTCTGCATCTGCCGGAAGTTTTTGTAATGACAATTCCGATGGGGGTACTGCTTGCAACAGTTATGACGCTCAACGGTCTAAGCTTAAACTCGGAAATAACTGTAATGCGTGCTTGCGGTATCGGACTAAATCGTATAGCTAAACCTATATTTATTTTTGCAATTGTAATGTCCTGCGTAAGTTTTGTTATAAATGAAACTGTTGTACCTTTTTCTACAAGGCTTTCTACAAAGCTTGCAGGCGTTGCTTTCAGCCAGAAAAACGTTCCGGAAGGCAAGCAGAATTTTACTTTCAAAGAAACAAAAGAGGACGGCTTATTAAAGAGATTATTTTATGTTGGAGATTCAACAGACGGCGTTTTGCATAATATAACAGTGCTGGATGCTTCAAAAGAAGGGACTATCCAGATTTTGCAGGCAAGAGAAGGGGCAACAACTCCGGGCGGATGGAAGTTCCGGAAAGGCGCTATTTATACAGTAACAGACAGCGGCAAAACTTTAGATACAACTCTTTTTGAAAATACTGACGTAAAATTCGGCATGGATCTTTCAAAAGAACTTGATAAGAATTTAGCAAACCAGCATAATTTTGTTCAGTTATGCAAAGTCCTTGCCGAACCTGATATTGCAGACAGGGCAGAGCTTGAAATAAGCCTGTTTGATAAGATTGCTCTTCCGATAACTACGGTTGTTCTTGTTCTTATAGGAGTTCCGCTTGCGATTACTCCGCCGAGAGTAAGATATAACAGAGGGTTTTTGTTCAGTATTTTGATTATTTTTGCGTATTATCTCGTAAGAGCTTTGTCAATATCATTCGGAGAAGCCGGCTCGCTTCCTCCTGTTCTTGCGGCGTTTATGCCGGATATAATATTGTCAATAGCAGGAGCTGGATTGTATTACAGAAAAGTTTATACAATCTGTTAAAGAGGAGTTCCGAATATGTTTCGCTATGGTCGTATTTTAGGATTATTATTTGCTTGCTGCCTTATGCTGTTTAATATTGCTCCTGTGCCGACATTCATAACTATGTTGACATTACTGGCAGCATTTTTATTTTTTAAATATTACATTCCTCAAAAAACAGCAGAAGATGGCCGCACAATCCGGAGAGAAGCTGCATTAAAACGGGCAAAAGTTTATCTTGCACCGTATGAAGATATTTGGAGAGACTTAAAACTCTCTAATTCATATTGTTATTTGACGCTGGGAATGGATGGTATAACTATTGAAGGTTTTGAAAAAAATGAAGGCGCGGCTTTCAGAAGCTTTAAGGTCTTGAAATCCAATGTTCATGAACGGGAAGAGCTCTGGAATATGTTTTGTAAAGGTTTTAATTATAATAAGTCTTATGACGGGCTGCTTGAAGATTGCAGACGCTTTAAACTTGTTATAGAAGAAAAATTATTTGAACAGCCTGTTGAATCGGTCATTCCGGTTGTCCCTGTTCAAAAAGTCGATATAAATAACTGTTCTGAAGAGGATTTGACTGCATTACCTGGAATTAGTGTAATAATGGCTAAAAAAGCTATAAAAAACCGCAGTGAAAATGGTGGATTTAACAGTATTGACGAATTTTTCAGATTACTTAATATAAAACCGCACATACAGGAACAATTGAAATCCATTGTTTATGCAGGAAAATTAACAAACGCTCCTGATATTGAAATGTCACCGGAAAGGAGGGTTGATTTTTAATGAATTTTTCAACTCTGGAAATTATTGCCGTTATCACGGTTGGTATATTTAGCTGGTGGATGTATTTTTCCTGGATTAATTCCAGATTCAATGATGAAGATAAAGATGTCACAGACGCGTGGACATCTGAAGAATACATGTTAAGAAAGATAATAAGATTTTTTACGGGGAAATAAACATGTTTTCTTCTTTCAGGTATTTTACTAATAATATCTCAATTTGTATATTCTGGTGTATAATTATTCTTACATCATTATTTTATTTGTATAAGTTTTTTAAAGAAAAAGTTTTTTCCGGTTTAAAAAAGTAGGATGCGCGTTGAAATTAAGAGTATTCAATATCTTAAAGAGAACAAAAGTTGAAGGACCGGGTATCCGGTATTGTATCTGGACTCAGGGATGTTCCAGACACTGCAAGGGCTGTCAGGCGGTTCATACCTGGTCACATTCCGGCGGGTATTTAGTTGATGTAAAAGATATAATTGAAGATATTAAATCCCAAAAAGATATTGAGGGCGTGACATTCTTAGGCGGCGAACCTTTTGAGCAGGCAGAAGCGCTGGGAATTATTGCAGAAGAAGTACAAAAACTCGGATTGAGCGTTTTATGCTTTAGCGGATTTCTACTGGAAGAACTTCGAGCGGAAGAAAAAAATAAACTTCTCCTTGATAACATTGATTTATTAATCGACGGTGAGTTTAAGCAGGAACTTGTTGATTATTCCCGCCCGTGGTGCGGCTCTTCAAATCAAAGATATCATTTTTTGACAGACAGGTATAATGAAGAAATCTTTGAAAAATATAAAAATAAAGTGGAAGTAAATATCTCGAAAAACGGGGTTATTTTTATGAACGGGATGGGAAACTTTGATGAGATACTGCAAAAGATTGATTTAGTGAAAATGAATAAATGATATAAGTAATAAAAAAGGATTATTCTATGTGTGCATACAAATTATCAAATTTAATCAGGGCAAGATTCCCGCTTATTTATATTTCCTCATTTGAAGAGGACAGAGTGACTAAATATATTAAGTCTGTAGTTACAGATGTTAAACAGGTAAAATATGAGCGTGAAGTTTTTACCTGGACGCAAACTGACGGTTTGCACAATGAAACCGCGAATAAATCAATTTCTGATACCACCGCCCCGTGCAAAATGCTTGAGTATATAAGAAAATACGACAAGGATGCGGTTTTTATTCTGTATGATTTTTATGTAAACTTCGGACCTAACAACAGAACACCTGATTATAATGTAATAAGAAAAATCAGAGATATTATTCCTGATTTAAAACTCGGCATGTTCAGAAAAACTATATTTTTTATCTCTCCTGAACTTCTCATACCGGAAGCTTTGCAAAAAGAGATTACAATATTTGATTTTCCGCTTCCGAATTTAGGAGAAATAAAAACAAAGTTTGACAGCATGCTCAGACAAAATTCCGGAATAGAGGCAAATTTATCTGATGAAGATAAAGATAAATTATGCAAAGCCGCTCTCGGGCTTACCTTACAGGAAGCGGAAAGCGCGTTTGCTCTTGCAATGGTGAACGACGGAAAAATAGATATCAAAGACCTTCCTGTAATAATGGAAGAAAAAGTTCAGGTAATTAAGAAAACCGGAATACTTGAATTTATTCAGTCTGATTATTCACTGAAAGACATAGGCGGTTTGGATAATTTGAAGAGCTGGCTTTTGAAACGCAATAACTCGTGGTCGGAGAGTGCTAAAAAATACTGTATTCCAGCCCCTAAAGGCGTTCTTGTAACCGGAGTTCCGGGCTGCGGTAAGAGTTTGACAGCAAAAGCCATGAGCAAAATCTGGCAGCTTCCTCTTCTAAAACTCGATTTTGGAAAAGTTTTCTCAGGACTTGTCGGAAGCTCCGAGGAGAATATGAGAAGGGCGCTTAAGACAGCGGAAGCGGTTTCACCATCTATTTTATGGATAGATGAAATTGAAAAAGGCTTGAGCGGAGTCGGCTCTACCGGCGACAGCGGAGTCTCTTCAAGAATTTTCGGTCAGTTTTTAACCTGGATGCAGGAAAAAGAAGCGCCGGTTTTTGTTATTGCAACCGCAAACAACATAAGCAATCTTCCGCCGGAACTTTTGAGAAAAGGGCGTTTTGATGAGATATTCTTTGTTGACCTGCCGACTCTTGCTGAAAGAAAAGAAATCTTTAAACTTCACCTTGAAAAAAGGCTTAAGGATAAAGAGGTTGCAAGTGAGATTGCCGGAGTAAAAAATATTTGCACCCGGCTTGCAAAAATGACAGAAGGATTTATCGGCTCTGAAATAGAACAGGTTGTAATCTCCTCTCTATGCGACGCGTTTTTTGAAAATCGTCCTCTTAAGTTTGAAGATTTAGAGAAAAATATTGCAAACACCGTTCCTCTTTCAACGACCCAGAGAGAACAAATACTTGCTCTTAGAGCGTGGGCAAATGTCAGAGCCGTCTCTGCTGCAAAAACTTCTGATATGAAACTGTACAAACGAGAGGATAACAAAGAAAACGTAGCAGCCTCAAGAGGCGGAAGAACTTTAGATTTTTAGGAGATTAAATTATGTCATGCACTGTTTTAGCTCTGCCTTATGCTCTGGCGTGGATTGTCGGTAATCTGGTTATAGCCGGTGTCGCGGAGTCAAAAAATAAAATTGTTCAAAACGTGAAACAGTCGGAAACCATACCCTGTGATGAGGTACAGATAATATCAGAAAAACATTTTATTGAAAAAAGTTTTGAAACTCCGTTTATGGATAAGGCGCTCCTTATAAAAACAATAGAAGAGCACGGCGCAAACGGGATTAATGAGACTGACTTCGGACAAATAAAATGCTTTTGTGATCACTATGAACTGATTTTTGAGAGAACAAATGCTAATAATCCGTATTATGTCAGGATAAAAGCTCTTGATACTGATGATACGGAAAGTAAATTAAATGATTTAAACAGCGAATACGCCGTTAATGTTCAGGAAGCAAGCTACAACAGTATTGTTTCAAAACTGGAAGAAAACAATTTAGAGATAGAAAATGAAGAAGTTTGTGATGATAATACAATTGTACTAACGGTAAATCTGGAGTAACAGTATGTCAAAAAAGTTAAAAATAAGACTCCTTCCGAACGGAGAAATTCAGATGGAAACTATCGGAGTTAAGGGAAAAGAATGTCTGGATTATGTAAAGCTGCTGCAAAAGCTTGTTAATGCAAAGATTACCAAAACAGAACTTACGGATGAGTATTACCAGACTGAAACCGAAGTTGCAAATGTCGAAAATGCCGAGATAAGGCTGGAATAGTATTTTTACCGGGATAAAGCTCTGCCCGTTGGGCGCAGGTGTCTTTGCCGCAGTAAAGATTTTAATTATTACCTGCAATTGGGAAGTTAAGTTGCAATGTAAAATGCGTTCTCGATTTCCCTGAATTCAAATATACAAAAAAAGCCCGTACAATTTGTACGGACTTTTTCTCTGTTATTTCTTATTTTTCCTCATTTTTAGCTTTTACGGTTGTCACTCCCGGTTTAAGATGGTGAGTAGTACAATATGGTTCAGTTTCATGCCACTCTTTAATGTAATCCGCATAATCACCTGTTTTAAATGTTACGGCAGAATTATCGCTTACTCCAGCCGTATCAACAGCTCCATCGCGTCCGATAATAGTTACATTAGAATCGCCATGGAAATCAAAACCACGATATTCGCTGCTGTTGTCTCCGAGAATTGTTAATGTACCCTTTACATTCTCCATTTGTAGATTATGTGCTTCTGCTCGATATATTCTAATTTTATGAGGTTCGAAATTTTTATCAATAGGCATTGAAAGCTCATACTCAGGGGCTTTTAATACCAGATAAGTTTTACCGTTAACTGTTTTTACTTCACAGTCGTTAATACTAGTTCTTTCAATCTGGCTATAATCTATACCGTAAAAAGTAAGCGTTTGTCTAAATTTCTTATATTGTGCCGATTTTTTTGAATACTCTGCCTTTGCTTCTTCTATATTAACTGTCTTTATTGGTGCTGAACCCTTAGTTTCTCTATCGTATAATCTGATCTCTCCCTTATTAGTATCGTTAGTAATTGATGTACCATTAAAGTCAAGTGCTTCACCATAGCTATAATTTTGTTTATGGTGAATTATCTAAAGCCGCGGGAAATGCTGGTAGATGAGATTATTGAAAAAGTAAAATCTATAAAAGACAGGGAAAAAATAGAAATTATTTATAAAATCATAAAGTCATTTTAGTTTGGCAGTCTGGATGATTGCTATTCAGTCTGTTTTAGTGTTTTATATGCCTTGAAATATATTTCTTGTATCCAAATGTTATTGTCAGACAATTCATGAGCTGCATTTTTTGTGGAGCAATCTCCACACTACTTTTTTTAATATTTTAGTTACGTGTTACTCTTTACACTTCATTCTTCACTCTTTAAATTTCCCTTTCGAAGGACAACAAGCCTAAAGTCTGACATCTCAACCGGAATTCATTTACCCTCCCCCTCTTTATTCCTTTTTTTCTTTGTGTAATAATATTCGGGTAAAAAAAGGAAGGATAAAATTATGTCAGAAGTAAGAGTAAGAATTGCACCGTCACCGAGCGGCAATCTTCACATCGGAACGGCAAGAACAGCTTTATTTAATTATTTATTTGCAAAGAAGAATAACGGAAAATTTATTTTAAGAATAGAAGATACTGATGCTGAAAGAACGAGTCAGGAATATGTTGATAATATTTTTGACAGCTTGAAAGCGTTAGGCTTAAACTGGGATGAAGGTCCTGATGTAGGCGGAGAATACGGTCCTTATACTCAGTCTCAGAGGTTTGATATTTATCCAAAATATATTCAAAAACTTCTTGATGAAGGTTTTGCTTATGAATGCTTCTGCACGCCGGAAGAGTTGGAAGCTGAAAAAGAAGAAGCATCCAGAAACAAAAAAGCTTATGTTTATTCTAAAAAATGCGAAAATTTAACAGAAGAAGAAAAAGCAAAACTAAGAGCAGAGGGAAGAAAGCCTGCAATCAGATTTAATGTCGCAAAAGCACAAAAAGCTTTCCACGATTCTTCAATTCTTGAATTTGACGACCTTGTTAAAGGCAAGCTTCACATGGATACAAACTTAATCGGGGATTTTGTTATTATGAAATCTAACGGAACTCCGACTTACAATTATGCAGTTGTAATCGATGATGCCCTGATGAAGATTTCACACGTTATAAGAGGTGAAGATCATATTTCTAATACTTATAAACAGATTCTTATTTTTGAAGCTTTAGGTTTTGAAGTTCCACGTTTCGGACATTTAGGTATGATTCTTGCGCCTGACAGAAGCAAACTTTCAAAGAGACACGGCGCAACGGCGGTTTCAGACTTTGTAGAACAGGGTTATTTGACAGAGGCTCTTGTAAACTTTGTAGCGCTTCTCGGCTGGTCTCCGTCTGACGGGCAGGAAATCAAGACTATTGACGAGATTGCAGCAGATTTTAGAATTAATGAAATTTCTTCGTCTAACTCAATATTTGAATACGATAAATTGAAATGGATGAACAGCCATTATATCAAAATGCTTCCGAAAGATGTTTTGAGAGAAAAGCTTAAAAAGTATTTAACAAAATATGATTTAAGCGAACTTACGGAAGAACAGTATAACAGAATGATTGATATAACTTATGAACCGTTAACATTATTATCTGATATAACTGATGCGGTTGCTTATTTCTTCGGCGGTGACAAGGTTGAAATTGATGAAAAAGCTCAGGCAGAATTGGAAACGGATTTGTCTCAGGATGTTTTGAAATCCTTTGTTGAACAGGCTGAAGGCTGGGAATGGACAGAAGAAAATCTTCACGAAAAATTGGAAGTTTTCAGAGGTAAATTCAAAGAAGAAAAAGGCTACAAGCCTAAATTTACAATGTGGGCAATCCGTGCTGCTGTAACCGGAAGATTATGCGGGGCTGATATGGTTGTAACTCTTGCTATAATAGGTAAAGAAAATTCGCTTAAGAGAGCAAAAGCCGCTATTAAGACTGCAATGGTTTAATTTTTAAACAGCAATAATAGAAAAAAGAGGCAAGTTTTTTGTTTGCCTCTTTTTTTATGTATAATTATATAAGGTAAGAGGATAAAAATTTGTTCAACTATCGTTTTATAAGAAGAGTATTTTTAATATTGCTGATGCTTGCAGCTGTAACAATACAGTCATACGGGTTTGAAATATATTACCCGAAGGAAAAGAAATCCGAAACGACTTATGATTATGGTTTATTTATCGGAAAAGCCAGAAATACAGAGTTGATTTCAATTAATAATATAAATATACATACCGCGTCAAACGGCGCCTTTGCTCATTCTGTTAAACTTAAAGACGGAGAAAACAGAATTGTAATCCGCTCAAACTACAGCACAAAAGTGTACAATGTTTACAAGAAGAAGCCTGCAATTAAAGCAGCCGCAGAGATTAAGGAATTGGAAAAACGCACTCTTCTTGTAAAATCTGATAATACTCCTTTGAGGAGGGCGCCTGAGGATATCGGATATAATATTGTATCGTATCTGTTTAAAGATACAAGAATTGTTGTTAACGGAGAAAAAGGCATCTATTACAGAGTTTTTCTCTCTAAAGACAAAACTGCCTGGATATTAAAAAGTGATGTGGACGAAAATTCCTGTCCTGATACAGAGCCGGCAAGTTTTGTGAATATGGACAGTGAAAGGTTCAAAAATGCAAATGTTCAGACAATAACTTTTACGAAAAATCTTCCTTATACAGTAGAGGACGGGGAAAAAGAAATTTTGTTCAGAGTGTATAATCCTGAACTTTCAGACAATTCTGTTTATACTTTAAATATTTTAAAACCGAAAAAGTATTTTTATAATGTAACATTAAACGATGGTTTTTATACATTTAAAGTCAGCGAAGTTCCTAAGACATTTGAGGGCTGTACCATTGTTGTGGATGCAGGACACGGAGGCGAGCAGGACGGGGCTGCCGGGTGCCTCGGGGATAAAGAAAAAGACATTAACCTGAAAATAGCGCTTGAACTCCAGCAGCTCTTGAAGCAAAGAGGAGCTAATGTCGTTATGACGCGGGAATGCGACGGAACAATTACGCTTAAAGACCGGATAAGACTGGCAAAAGCCCGTGAAGCAAATATATATTTAAGTATTCACATGAATTCAATCGGAAATGTTGCTTTTAGCGGCATAAAACACCGCGGAACCGGCGTATATTACTTTAACAGAAACTCAAGAGAATTAGCGGAAATTCTTGAAAAAACTATTTCAAAATCTGCAGGTACCAGAAGAGATGGCGTGAAGTCCAGAAGTTTTGCGGTAATCAGACCTGCAAATTATGTCGGCGTTCTTATAGAAACCGCTTTTATGATAAATCCTTCCGATACTTTGCTCTACCGCTCGCCTGAATTTGCTAAAAATGTTGCGGAAGGAATCGTTACAGGTCTGGAAGAATTTATTTGTGAATAAACTATAACTCTTGTCATTGGGGGGGGGGTAAATATATTTTGGCTGGTAAGTTGGAACTGCTAGCTTGACGTCATTGCGAGAAAATCTTTGATTTTCGTAGCAATCCATTTAGTTTTCGTTGGGTTTCACCCAACCTACATTTTATAACGCGTATTGCGCCGCGAGCGTGTTATGCGTCAGCATAACAATAGCGAGCGAGAACCTGCAGGCTATGCCTGCAACAACCATTCAGACAACGCTCGAAAGAGCGTAGAAAACAATTGCGTTTTTTCTCTTTCTTTTGGTCCTTTTCGGGGTAAATTTATTTAGTCTGTAGGCACCACTACAAATTTGAAAGTTTCATAAAACTTTGTTTCGTAAATAAAGAGAAAGAAAAGGACAATTATGAAAAATAAAGATAAGAATAAGAAATTATTATCAGGGTAGTAGTGTGGAGCTTGCTCCACAACCATTGTGTAATCCGTCAACTCTCAAGACTTGTTTTATTTATACATTTTTAAAATTTTAGTGTTAAAATGTTGATATGGCAAACTCGTTTGAAGAAGTTATTTCTCAGATAAAAGACCGGCTGGATATAGTAGACGTTGTTTCACAATATGTGGTTTTGAAAAAGAGCGGAGCGAATTACTGGGGGTTGTGTCCGTTTCATAACGACAAAAAACCTTCCATGTCAGTAAGCCCATCCCGCGGTATTTTTAAGTGCTTTTCTTGCGGAGAAGGCGGAGATGCTTTAAGTTTTCTTGTGAAAATCCAGAATCGGGAGTATAAAGATGTTATACTTGAACTTGCCGAAAAATACGGAATCGAGCTTCCAAAAAAATATACCCCGTCATCGGAAACTAAAGATTTAAAAAAAGATATGATAAAAGCCTGCACAAAGGCTGCAAAGTTTTATCACACACAGTTAAGAAGTGCTGATGATGCAAATAAAGCAATGACAGCTCTTAGAGCACGAAACGTCGATGACAGTGTGATAGACAGATTTACTTTGGGCTGGGCGCCTAATAAGTATGATGTTTTGTATAAAGAATTGAAAAAAGAGTTTAAGGATGATGTTCTGGAAAAAGCCGGCTTGATTCTTAAATCCAATTCTGGCGGATGGATTGACCGGTTCAGAAACAGAATAATTATTCCTATTCAAAACGAAAACGGAGAGTATGTCGCGTTCGGCGCGCGCGCGGTTGACGAAGGTCAGAATCCTAAATATTTGAACTCTTCTGACTCTTTGATTTATAACAAAAGCAAACTTCTTTTCGGGCTTTATACCGCGCAAGAAGCTATAAAAAACGAGGACGGAGTCCTTATTATGGAAGGGTATTTTGATGTAATCTCGGCTCAGGCACATGGCGTGGAAAATGCTGTAGCTTCCTGCGGAACCGCTTTAACAGCTGAGCATGTAAAACTCCTTTCAAGGTATACAAAATCAAGAAGGATTTATCTCTCGTTTGATACGGATAATGCCGGAATTAATGCTACAAAAAAAGGAAGTGCGGTTATAAAAGAAACTCTGGCGGCACTAGGAGATGTAAAACAATTTGATGAAAGTCATATTTCATCTGCCGCTGATAATAAATACGCCTGTGAAATCCGTGTAGTTTCACCTCCTCAGGGAAAAGACCCGGATGAATTTATAAGAACAACCGGAGGTGAGGCGTTCAAAGAATTTATTAAAAATGCCCCGCTTCTTATAGATTTTCTTCTAAATAATATTTTGAAAGAAAAAAATTCCGCAAGAACTCCTCAGGAAAAAGCGGTTCTTGTTGAACAGATAATAGAAATTTTAAAAGATGTTAATAATAAAATTATTCAATCTGAATATGTAAAGATGGTTTCATCAATTTTAAATGTTGACGAAAATGCCATGCTGAAAGAACTTCAGCGGCATGAAAATTTGAATCAATATATAGAGCGCCAGAACTTTAATAAAAAAGTTGTAACAAATTCTTCACAATTTGAAATAAAAGCGCAAAAAAATTTATTGAGCGTTTTTCTAGCAAGTGGCAATGTTCTAAGTTACCAACAGCTAAATGAACTATTACCCGAAAATATCATTCAAGATGAATCGTTAATAATTGTAAAAAATACAATTGACAAATTGTCGTGTACAATAAATAATGTTAAGGAATTGGTAAAAAGTTTGTATACAGAATTCATTGAGGATGATAATTTGACCCATATATTAACCGATATAGTCGAACTCTCGGAGTCATTTAACGGACTCGAACCGGATGAGTTTAAACGGGCTGTAGAGGAAAATGTTGCAAGACTTAAAAGATGTTATCAGGAAAAAGAAGCCGAAATAATTCGCCGGCAGTACAAGCAGGTGAATGATAATGATATTGAAGCATTAAAGCTTCAAATGCAGCTTAGAGATAAGATAAAATTAAGGACTGGAGATAAATAATGACCCAAAAAAGAAATTCACATTCATCAGTTGTAAGCGTAGAAGATGAAAATCTTGATTTATTGGATTTTGATGCTGACAAAGAAGATGATGATACTGTAGATTACATTGAAACTGATTTAGGGACAGATAATATTGAAGATATTATAACTTCATCCAAACTCGGCGAGATGAAAAGTGATGATTTTTATATGATGGATTCATCCGACTCTTCAAGAGATTCAGACTTAGATACAGATGTTCCAAAAGGTGTTGCGGTAGAAGATCCGGTAAGACTTTATTTAAGAGAAATCGGACGTATTAAATTATTATCAACAAGTGAAGAGATTGAACTTGCCAGAAAAATTATTCAGGGCGGAACTCCGGGCGCTATTGCAAAGCGTAAACTTGTTCAGGCAAATTTGAGACTTGTTGTAAGTATTGCAAAAAAATACGTCGGAAGAGGCATGCTATTTTTAGACCTTATTCAGGAAGGCAATTTAGGTTTAATAAGAGCAGCAGAAAAATTTGACCACGAAAGAGGGTTTAAATTTTCGACTTATGCAACCTGGTGGATAAGACAGGCTATTACAAGAGCAATTGCAGATCAGGCAAGAACAATCCGTATTCCGGTTCACATGGTTGAAACTATTAATAAATTGAAGAAAGTTACCCGCCGCTTGGCTCAGGAACTTTCAAGAAAACCGACCGAAGAAGAATTGGCTTCAGAAATGGGAGTTTCAATTTCTAAATTGAGAGAAATTGTTAAAATTGCGCAGGAGCCTTTGTCTTTAGAAACACCAATCGGCAAAGAAGAAGATTCAAGACTAGGTGATTTTATTGAAGATAAAGAAGCAGACGCTCCGATTAAAACTGTAGCTTCAGAACTCTTGAGAGAAGACCTTGCAGAAGTTTTATGTACATTATCTCCTAGAGAAAGAGATGTATTAAGACTCAGATTCGGTATGGACGACGGACGCCAGAGAACGCTTGAAGAAGTTGGACAATTGTTCGGCGTAACAAGAGAACGTATCAGACAAATTGAGGCAAAAGCGTTAAGAAAACTCCGCCATCCAAACAGAAGCAAACGCTTAAGAGAATATGTAGAAAACTAAATTTTAAAAAGACCGGATTTACAATCCGGTCTTTTTCGTTAAATATTTATAAAATTTTTTCTACTAAATCTTTCAGCAGAAACTTTATTGCGTTTAATGTTTGTTCTTACCCCTCGCCCAATAATCGCGTTTCCCTCCCAAGTTGGGGAGGTCGCAGTTGTGCGAACACCAGTGAGCTACAAATGCGGGTGGGGATTAAATAACGTAAAGTCCACCCCCTCCCTAACCCTCCCCGCCGGAGAGGGAACGCGCGTTGTCGTTCAATTTGCGCCTTCCCCTCGCACATTTGGGGAGAGGGAGCAGCTGTTCTTGAGCCGTCAGGCGAAAGTTACAGATGCGGGTGAGGGGCTGAAAAACTATCATTCCATACAACACCCCCCTACCCCCTTCGGGTACTTCCCCCGCAAGGGGGGCAGAAGCGGCAGCGTTCGATTAGCGCATATTCATCACCCTCTAAAATTCTCGTCATTGCGAGGGAATAGCCATTCAGCCCGAAGCAATCCAGAACGAATTACACAATTAAAAAATGCAGGTTGGGTTTTACCCAACAATAACAATATGGATTGCCATGTCGCTCCCGCTCCTCGTAATGACACCCAGCCGGTAAGCTTACTTACTAAAAAACCAAACATTTACCCCCGCAATGACGCCAAACTGGTAGTTCTACCTACCAACCAAAATACATTTACTCCTGACGTCCAACTAGAGGTTTTCACTTACCTCTTTGGAAGAGAGAGTATAAAACAGAATTTTTACAAAACATAACATTTTATTGGATTTTTAGAATGTTTAAAATATAATAACTTAGGTAAACCTATGAGGGAGTATAAATATGCCAAGTAATGAAAGTGTTGGAAAAAAGATTGTAGAAGCTTTGAAAAAGCAAGCTGAGAGTATGGACTTACAGGATACCTCTGATGTGAGTTTTGATGCAACTCCTGTAAGTAATTCCGCGAATAATGACATTTTTGCTTCATCATCTACTGATGATATTTTTGCAGAACCTGTTAAACCGCAAAAAAATTCAGGATTTTTTGATGATATAGAAGAAGATAGAGATCCGTTCTTTGTTGAAACTAAGCCAGTTCAGGCTCCTGTATCTGAAACAATGAGCGAATCTTTTGAAATGCCTGCAAATATATCAGTTTTGAAGAAATTGATATCTCAGCTTCCAAGCGGTGTGTCAAGACATACGGGAGCGCAAATTATAAAACAGACAATGGAAGCTCTCGGTATTTCTATGAAAAGTGTCCTTCAAGATGCACAGCAGGTTCAGGAAAATTTGAAAGTTTCTGCAAGAGAATGCCAGGCATCTATTCAGGAATATAAAAAACAGATTCTGGCACTGGAAAAACAATCTCAGAGTTATCAGAAACAATATTCTGCTTTGAATGATTTAATAAGTTTGTTTATACAAACTACAAAGTAGCAGTTTATTTTAACAATAATAATAAAAATGAGACGTTGGTTGGCGTCTCATTTTTAATTTAAAAATATACAGTATAAATCTCTCCGGGTTTAATTTTGGCATGTCCGCCTCTTATAAACATCAGAGCAAATCCGGGGATGCCAAAAATTCCTACTGCAAAAGAAAGCGGCTTTACCCATAGCATACGGTCTGCTCCGGTTTTGGAGATTTCCCCGTAGAGCGGAACTCCGTTCATATCAAAACTTCCGATTACAACATTTGCAGGATCTCCGTTCATTGCGTTTGCAGAAACTGTTTCAATTCTGCCTCTAACCTTTGTTCCTGTCGGAATAACTTTTCCTTTATATTCAACATCAGATGCCGTTACAAAATCTATATAAGAACCTTCTTGCGGATTTTTTCTGGTTGTAAAATAATTAACAATTCTTATAGGTACAGACGGACGGAATTCCTCGGTTATAACATATTTTCTAGGCTTATAAGGTTTTACAACTTTCGGCAGAATCTCCTCCGGCTTTTGCACAACTTTTCTCGGAGCAGATTTATTTTTATTAGACTCTGCAAATGTATCTATAATTACAGGCGCTTTATATTCCTTTATCTTTAAATTCTTATCTAAAGTCTGTTCTACAAAATCATCTGTAATCGTAACAGATAATGCAGGCGAAAGACTGATTAAAAGACTTAAACAAAGCGCAGATAATTTCTTATTGATATTTAACTTTCTTTGTCGATTTAGTTTTGACTTTTTCCTGGAATTTTGCACGGTTTTCCTTTGAGGTTAATAAAAAGTTTTGATAGTAAAGATTGTTCTTGTATTTGTTATTTGCAAGATATTCCGGATATTTTGTATAAATATATTCATAAACCTGCATCATTCTTCTGCTGGCAAGAGGATAAGTAAACCACCAGTCATACCGGTTTTGTCCTAAAACTTTATTCATCATTACAATCATTGCAACAGGATTATAACCGGCATTTACCATATAATCGACTGCTCGTTTATCAGCTTTATATTCATATTTTCTCGGAGTGAAAAAGTAACGGCATCCGGTAAATGCACCTTTAAAAATACCGTCATAACTGTCAATACCATGAGATATTTCATGCCCCAAAACGGCTGCAATTTCATCATCCTCTTCAAGCATATTATACAAACCTCTGTATAATACGATACTTCTGTTAAAGTTAGATGTTCCGGCATTTATTGTTTTGGTTGAATTATCAAAAATAAACACCATTCTCTTGTCAATACCGTTAGAATTAAGAAGGTTATAACCGATTTCATTAACGTGTCTTTGCAAAGCTTCAAGCTCTTTTGATGTTGTTAAGAGCCCGTCAGAAGTGGCAAAAACCGCCGACAGTCCCGTTATAACTAAGGCAAATATTAATACTAGTATCTTTTTCATACTTTAATCCTAAAATTGTTCTAAAAATCTTTTGTCATTGTTAAAGAATAATCTTATATCGTCTACTGCGTATTTAAGCATAGCGAGTCTTTCTACACCCATGCCGAAAGCAAAACCAGAATAAACATCCGGATCGATTCCTACGCCTTTCAGTACATTTACGTCAACCATACCGCAGCCGAGGATTTCCAGCCAGCCTGTTCCGCCGCATATTCTGCAGCCTTCTCCGTGGCACATAATACATTGAACATCCAATTCTGCAGACGGTTCCGTAAACGGGAAGAAACTGCTTCTGAATCTTGTCGGGCGGGAAGCGCCAAAATACAGTCTGATAAATTCGTTTAAAACACCTTTCAAGTCTCCGAAAGTAATGCCTTTATCAATATAAAGCCCTTCTATCTGGTGGAAAAAGTTATTTTTTCTTGCATTAATATTTTCGTTTCTGTAAACTCTTCCTGGTGCAATAACTTTAATAGGAGGTTTTTGATTCTCCATGGCATGAATTTGCGCGCCAGAAGTCTGGCTTCTTAAAACAACACCATCCATATCTTTAACATAAAAAGTATCCTGAACATCTCTTGCCGGATGGTCTTTCGGAACATTCAGCATGTCAAAGTTATAATATTCTGTTTCAACTTCCGGAGAAAGCTCAGAAGATACGACTGAAAATCCAAGATTCTGGAAAATTGATACAATTTCATTTGTTGTAAGTGTAAGCGGATGAACTTTTCCCTGCGGAATATATTTTCCGCTCAGTGTAATATCTATTCTGTCATGCTGAAGTTTTTCATTTAATTCTTTTCTGTAAAAAATGTCGTACTTTTCTTTTAATAATCCTTCAAGTTCCTGCGTTATTGTGTTTGCGAAAGCTCCTACAATACGTTTATCTTCGTCTGACAAATCTTTAAGTCCTTTTTTTATGGAATTAAATTCTCCCTTACGGCTTAAATATTTTAATCTTATTTCATCAATATCATTTAGTGTTTGAGCTTTTTCAATATCGCTCTTTGCTGAATTATAAATGCTTTCCAACTGTTCTTTCATACTTTTCTCCCTTAAAAAAATGATACCGCAGGGCGGGATAAATGTAAATAGGGTTATTTCAACTCTCTTAAATTGAATGCTGAATAATTCATCTATATATATGATAACGATTTTGTTACAAAACGTTACAATATTAATGACGTGTTATTGGGAAAGAGGAATGGAACAGGACATTTCTTACAATAAAATAAAAAGGGTTACAAACCAAGAGTTGACAGAAATGTGGACTCGGTATTTTGATGATCATGAAAATAAAGAACTGAGAGATGCGCTGATTTTGCAATACATTTACCTTACAAGGTATGTTGTCGGTCGTGTAAAAGTTGCACTGCCTCCTACTTTTTCGTATGAAGATATTGCAAGTTACGGTGTTGAAGGTCTAATAGATGCCGTAGAAAAATTTACGCCAAAAATGGGCGCAAGGTTCGAGACTTATGCTCTCGTAAGAATCCGCGGAAATATTATTGATAAAATCCGTTCTCAGGATTTTCTGCCAAGAAGCGTAAGAAGGAAGATTAAAGATGTTAAAGAAGCGCAGGAAGAGCTGAAAAAACAATTTGGAAGAGCTGCTACTGATACTGAAGTTGCGGATTTCCTCGGTATAGAAAAAGAAAAAGTCGAACAATTGTTGTCTGACGATACTACTATTACATCAATATATGACAAAAAAGGTTCCTCAGAAGGGGATTTAGAGATTATAGATACCATACAGGATGCCCAAGCTCTAAATCCACACGAGAAGTTAGAAGAAAAAGATGTAAAGAAAGAATTGGAGAACGCATTGAAAAGACTGCCGGAAAGAGAAAGAACTATTATGGTTCTTTATTACCATGAAAACATGACCCTAAAAGAAATCGGAGAAGCGATAAATGTTTCCGAATCCCGTATATCCCAATTACATGCACAGGCTATTATGAAATTAAAAAATCTTTTAAGTGAAAACAGGGCTGAAAGATTAAAAAGGAGTATAATATAATTTTTCCGGTAAATGATTTGATTTAGATTGGTTTGTGCGCCAAGTGTAATTTTTTTTCAAGTTCCAGCGCGGTTTTTGTTTTAGCAAGTCCGCCGAGCGAAGTTTCTTTCAAAAGTGGCGACATTAGTTGACCTGTAATTTTTAGTGTATCGACAATTTCATCAATAGGAATTTTGCTTTCAACACCGCATAATGCAAGTTCTGCGCCCGTAACAGCGTGGATTGCGAGAAAAGCGTTTCTTTTTATACACGGAACTTCTACCAGACCGCATACAGGGTCACAGGTTAAGCCTAAAATATTTTTTAAAGACAGTGCCGCAGCATTTATAATTTCATTGCATGTGCCTCCGAGCATTTGTACAAGTGCACCTGATGCCATCGCCGAAGCAACTCCGCACTCTGCCTGACATCCCGCAACGGCACCGGCAAGTTGTACTTTATTTGAAATAATTAATCCTATTAATCCGGCGGTTAAAAGTCCGCTAATCTGTTCTGATTCAGAAATTTTTCTTTCTTCAGATACTGCTATGATAACAGAAGGAACGATTCCGCAAGAGCCGGCAGTCGGGCAGGCAACGATTCTTCCCATTCTTAAATTTTCTTCTGCTGTTGCAAGCGCGTAGGTCGTTATCTTTTCAAAAACTTTCCCGAATAATGCAGGTTTTTCGGAAAACTTTGCTGTTAATTTTACACAATCATCTCCGCACCATCCGCTTATTGATTTCTCTTTAGACGAAAGTCCGTTTTTTACGGCATCTTTCATCGCAAGTAAATCTTCCATAACCCTGAGTCTTATTACATCAACAGAGTCTCCTGATAGAAAAGCCTCTTCATCTTGTGCAATTTCATAGATTGTTTTATTATCACGGCTGCATTTTTCTAAAAGTTCTGTAAAAGATAGTATTGCCATTATTTTAGTTTCCTGATATTAGTTACGAAAAACACATCTTTTGTTTGTCTGACTTTGTCTACAACTTCATCTCCGACCGGAATGTCCAGAGCCAGATACATAGATGCGGTTCCTCCTTTAGAGCTTCTGTCGCAGTGAAGCGATGCAATATTAACCTTCTGTCTTTGAATAATATCGCTTACTGCTGAAATCATTCCGGGGCGGTCTTTGTACATCAAAAGAAGTGTGTCATAAGTACCGTCAATATTAACCGAAAAACCGTTTATGCTGTTAATTCTGATTTCTCCTGCTCCTACTGAATCGCCGGAAATTGTCATTTTATCATCAAAAGTTATATCAACAGAATTCGGATGTCGGGATATATCTTCCTGATATTCATAAGAATAATTAACAATGTTTACATTATCAAAAATGTTTTTTATAGCCGGATCATCAACATGGTATCCCAGGACTCCCGCAAGTAAACCTTTGTCGGTGCCATGCCCAAATCCTGTTGTTGCAAACGAATTATAAAGAACAAATTTTACTTTTTTAAATTCATTTTTATAAATATTTCTTGCCATTAAACCCAGTCGAACAGCTCCGGCGGTATGAGAACTTGACGGTCCGACCATAATAGGGGAAATTACAGCGAATAAAGACTTCTGTTCCATGGTTTAGTAATCGTCCTCATCATTGTCAACGCCTTTGTCTGCATCAATATATTTTTTCATAATCCCGACAAGAGCGTTTTGCCAGTCGCTGTTTTTTTCAAGGAAAAAGTCTGCACCTCTGGCTTTGCACTGGGCTTCCGTTTCTTTTCTCGGAGAAGCTGTAATCACTCCGACAACAGTATTGGCACCGGCTGCTGCAGCCATCTTTTTTAACTCTGTTAGCAATATAAAACCTTCCCGCTCTGTAGGAATAAATAAATCCATAACAATATAAGCATATTTACGCTTTTTATACTTACTTACAGCATCATAAATTTCTTGAGAGCAGTCTACATCATAGTCAAATTGTGATAATAGAACTCTAAGCTGGTAAGTTATAACTCCTAAGTCATCCACAACAAGTATAGCCGGACCTTTTTTATCCTCTTCTTCCTCCGGAGGCGGTGTCGGACTGATTGCCCTGCTGTATATTGGTTTTTTAGCATTTGCATTAAGTTCTTTTAATGTATCAACTATATTGATGAGCTGTTTTTTTAAATCAAATAACTGTAAATCTTTTGGAGGTTTAGAATTTGTAATATTGTAAAATAGTTCAAGAAACTCATCGTCTAAGTCAATATTTGGCATGCCGTCTCCTACTCATTGTACACTTGATTATATCATATTTTTTATAAAAAAGTAAGTCGTATGTTTGTATTATTCAAGTTTTTGCAATTTTAGAGTATAATTTATACTATGAAGAAAAGTTTATTAAGTTTATTATTAGTTGTATTTCTTTCTCCGGCTACATTCGCTGGAGAGGGATTTGATTTTTTTAAATTGCATATTTTTAACAATGATACGCGGGAAATTAGGTCTTTGTTGAATTCTCAAGTACGATATGCAAACAAAACAAATTTTGATAAATTTATTGCAACTTTTGATAAAGATTATGTAAACGCTGACGGATTTAATCTTGATACATATTCTCAGCTTGTGCGTGATTTGTGGGAAACATACGACAATATAGAATATGAAATGACAATTAAAGATATTTCCGTAAAAGATGATATGGCAACTGTTTCTGTTACAGAAACTTCGTTTGCCCAAATTCCGGCGCCGCATCAATTAGACGGAGTCTTAACGAGTGAAGCGGACAGTGTTTATTATCTAAAAAAATCTAATGGCGACTGGAAGGTCACATCTGATAAGGTTATCTCAGAGACAACATCGCTGCTTTACGGTGATGCTAAAGATCTGGATATTAAGTTGACAGCGCCGCAGGAAATACAGGCAGGAAAAGAATATACGGCATCTCTTGAATTTACGCCGCCCGATGATGTGATTGCGATTGCTTCAATTGCAAGTGATAAAGTTGAATACCCTCAGAAGCAGGCAAAAGAAGTTTATAGAAAATTGCCTGATGATAATATTTTAGAAAGAATTTTTGTCTCAAACAGCGATAGTGTTAATGAATATGTTGTCGCTTCCATCGGTTTGACAAAAGCCGATATAAGTGATTTGAGCATAAAGTTAAGTCTTACGGGGTTCGGGTATAAAATTATCCGCGTAAATGTTGTTCCTGAAAGCAGAGAGGATGTAAATGTCAAAGACAGGTAAAATTATTTATTTCTTTATATCTGTCGTATTTTTTATATTTTTTGACCTGATTCTTTCCAACGAAACTCTCAGAACTCCGGCTTATGTTCCTCAAAATCCGGTTCTGGATATTGTATATGTTAAAAATACAGGCGCAGCTTTTAGTATATTACAAGATGCGGGAAATTTTTTAATCTGTTTTTCTGCTGCAGCTATTCTGTTTATAATTTTTTATACAATAAAACACATAAAAAAAGCCTCAACTATAGCTCTTTTCTGGGTATCTCTGCTGGTTGCGGGTATTTTTTGTAATATGCTAGAGAGAATTACGCTCGGTTTTGTAAGAGATTTCTTTAAATTAAATTTTGTAAATTTCCCTGTATTTAATATTTCTGATATTTTCATAAATTTGAGTGTTTTTGCTATAGTTATAATTATTGTAAAACATAATTTTAAGAAAAAATAATGAAACTAATAGCAGATGATTTTATTTCAGATATTCGAATAGATGCTTTTCTTGCAGGTTATTATGCAGGAAACAATTCAGGTGAAACTTTTTCCCGCTCAAAGATTCAGGCGGAGATAAAAAAAGGTGCTGTTCTTGTTAACAATAAACCGGTAAAACCTTCCTATATATTAAAAGAAGCTGATGTTATAGAATTTGAACCGGCAGAAGAGAATAAAATTCAGCCAGAAAATATCCCTCTGAAGATAATCTGGGAAAATGATAATATGGCAGTAATTAATAAACCTTCAGGAATGCTTACACATCCTACGCCGCTTGAAAAATCCGGAACTCTGGTAAACGCTTTATTATACAGATACGGCGATAACCTTTCGGATATAAACGGTGAATTAAGAAGAGGTATTTTGCATCGTCTGGACCGAAATACTTCCGGACTTTTAATGATTGCAAAAAATAACGAAGCGCATGAGTATCTTGTTAATGCAATGAAGGCAGGAAAAACGATAAAAAAATATCTGGCAGTGGTTAAAGGTGTAATTAGCGAGGATGAATTTACAATTAATGAACCTATTTTGCGCAGTCCTAATCAGCCGTATAAAATGATGATAGGTCCGGATGGCAAAGACAGTATTTCAATAATCCGGGTGTTAGAGCGTTTTTCCAGAGCGACGCTGGTTGAAGTCCGTTTGATAACAGGAAGAACGCATCAAATAAGAGTTCATCTTTCAAGCATAGGACATCCTGTTTATAATGATACGCTTTATGGATTCGGAAAAATGAAAATTAAAACGGAAGAGCAGGTTCTGGAGTCTTACAAACTATCTTTTCCGCAGCCTTTTGACGGGAAAATGCTTGAGTTTGAAATTCCAAAGGATGAAAAACTTGTCAGGGTTATAAATTTTTTAAGAAATACCTGAATCCCGTTTTGCTTTAATTTTAACTTAACATTTGTCCATAATTCGTGACAAAACTTTCTTTTCGCGCTATTATGAATTTGATATGGTAACGTAAAGAAAAGGTTTTTTTAATGGAAAAAGAAATGGTTATAGGTATTCCGAGAGGAATGTCATTTTACAACAATTACCCGTTCTGGTTTGGTTTTTTCTCGAGTCTGGGAATAAAGATTGTGTTGTCAGATCCTACGACAAAGCAGACTATGTCGGATGGCTCAGCTCTGGTTGTTACAGAAACCTGTCTGCCTATTAAAATTTATTTAGGACATATTCTTAATTTGATTTCCAAAGGGGTAAAGAATATTTTTGTACCGTCTCTGCAGTCAATTGCACCGAAAATTTATAACTGTTCTAAAATCAGAGGACTCCCGGATTTGGTCAGAAATGTTATAAAAGCTGACATTAATATTATTGAGCCGACTCTGGATAAATCCCGGAAACATCAGGGTTTGTATGAATTTCTTCAAGAAGCTGTGAAACCTTTCGGAATTACAAACTTTGAAGAAATTAGAAAGGCTTCAAAGCAAGGCTGGAAAGTTTATAATAATTTCCTTGTAATGGCACGTTCCGGTATGAGTTATAAAAAAGCTATGAATTATGCTCTCCAGGGAAAAGTCTTTATAGAAAATTCTTCTACCTCTGCTCCGATAAATGTTGCTCTGGTTTCACACGCTTACAATATTTATGATGACAGAGCCTGTATGAAGATTTTTGATAAACTGGAAAAAATGGATGTAAAGGTATTTACTTCACTCCAGCTTACCGACGAACAGATGGAAGAAGGGATTTCAGCGTTAGGTCAAAAACGTTACTGGGCTAATGAGTATGAGATGACAGGTACTGCCGGACATTATCTCAAAGATAACAAAATCGACGGTATTATCACCCTTAACGCTTTCGGCTGCGGACCTGATTCATTGATGATAGAGAGAATTACAAGGAAAGCAAAAGACAACGGCAAACCGATTCTTTCATTAACTATAGATGAACATACCGGAGAAGCGGGGTTTATTACAAGGCTGGAAGCTTTTATTGATATGTTGTATCGTAAAAAACGCTCTAAGATTATAAATAAGATTTCCATGCCTGAGTATGATTATGTTCCTCAGACAAATATATGCGATTCACTGACTTTTGCGGAGAATAAATAACGGAAAGATGTTAGATTTTAAATCAACATTAAAAATGGCGATAAATTCTTTAAGGGTCAATATGCTTCGCTCTGCGCTTACGAGTCTCGGCGTAATTATTGGTGTAAGTGCTGTAATTATTATGCTTGCTGTTGGAACCGGCGCCAGCAAAAAAGTTACCGAAAATATGGAGGCAATGGGTACAAATATTCTGACGGTTCGTTCAGCTTCTGCTAAGACCGGCGGGGTTCACATGGGTATGGGAACAAAGCCTACGCTTACATCAAAAGACGCCGAGGCTATAAAAAAGATGGCGCGTGGAATCCTTGCAATTTCAACGATGTCCTCCCAAACCCAGCAGCTTACTTACGGAAACCAGAACTGGTCAACAACGGTTTACGGGGTGCAGCCTTCTTATTTATATATAAAAAATTATGAAATAGAAATGGGGAGAGGTTTTATTCCGGAAGACCTGCAAAATAGTGCAAAAGTTACACTTATCGCTTCAACAATTGCAACAGAGCTTTTTGGAGATGTTGATCCTATTAACAAGGTCATAAGAGTCGGTAATATTCCGTTCAAAGTAATAGGTCTTTTGAAGCCGAAGGGGCAATCAGGACCGTTTGATCAGGACGATTTAATATTTATTCCTATTACAACTGCACAGAAAAAAGTTTTTGGAACTGATTTCCCCGGAACAGTGAGTCAGATTGTTATAAAAGGGCAAAACCCCGACACGCTAAACGAGACTATTCACGATATAACAGAAATTCTGGTTGCAAGACATCATATCGGGAAAAATCAGGAAAACGATTTTGAAATCAGAAATTCTGCAGAATTTCAGGAACGTATGAAGTCAACAGTTCAAACTTTTGCGATACTTCTTGCATCCATTGCATCCGTCTCTCTTCTTGTAGGCGGTATCGGAATTATGAACATCATGCTCGTTTCAGTAACGGAAAGAACAAAAGAAATCGGTATAAGAATGGCAATCGGCGCGCAGGTTAGTGATATCCGCTGGCAGTTTTTGATTGAATCCTTTCTGCTTTCTATAATTGGCGGTCTTATAGGTGTTGTCGTAGGAATTTTAGGCTCTTATTTGATAACGGTGTTTGCTCCTGCTATGACAATTTCGATTTCATTATTTTCAATCATACTGGCGCTCGGGTTCTCCGGACTGGTCGGAGTCGGTTTCGGGTACTATCCTGCATACAAAGCATCTCTTCTTAACCCTATTGATGCTCTTAGATATGAATAAGCGGGCAGCTCAATCTGTGTTTAAATTTCTCACAGGTGTATAGCAAGCCTGTAGCTTCACCTACCAATCCAAATACATTTCCCCCCCCTTCCGAAGGACATTAAGCCTGTAGCTTCACCTACCAATCCAAATACATTTCCCCCCCCTTCCGAAGGACATTAAGCCTGTAGCTTCACCTA
>CALUVI010000006.1 GCA_944324185.1 Candidatus Gastranaerophilales bacterium
TTAACATTCTCTCATAAACAAATTGTAAAAAGACAGTCACCTAATTTACAAGAAATCAGAGTTAATGTAAACGGTCAGGCAAAGAAAATGACAGTTTGTACTTCTTGCTTAAGAGCAGGCAAAGTTCAGAAAGCTGTTTAAGATTATTTTATTTAAATTTAAAAAAGAACCGGCTTAATAAACCGGTTCTTTTTTAATCCAGAGTTTTGTGTGCGGTATCTACAACAGAATCTATATCAACTTCTATTTCCGGCTCTCCAGTCGAAAACCAGACCAGATATTCAATATTTCCGGCAGGTCCTTTTATTGAAGAAAAAGTCAGCCCTTTGATAAAATACCCGAGAGATTTAATGCAAGCAAGAACATTATTTATTACCGCTTTATGAGTATTTTTATCTTTAACCACCCCGCCTTTTTCAACAAGTTCTTTTCCTGCTTCAAACTGCGGTTTTATAAGACAAATCATCTCATGAAACTCAGGATTCATAAGTGTTTTAAGATTCGGAAGAACTTTTTCCAGTGAGATAAAAGAAAGATCTGAGACCAGTAAGTCCGCTAAAGGCTCGCCTTCTACGTAAATATCCTCCTTTGCGCAAATCTTAAGGTTTGTTTTTTCAATTGTTTTTACTTGTTTTGAGCTTCTGATTTTCCAGTCTAACTGTCCGTAACCCACGTCAACCGCGTAAACAAATTTAGCGCCGTTTTGCAAAAGACAATCCGTAAAACCACCGGTTGAAGCGCCCGCGTCAAAACAAATACGGTCATTAACCTCAACCTCAAAGCTTTCCAGAGCTTTTTTAAGCTTAAACCCGCCTCTTGAAACGAACGGCATTGATTTAACTTTTAAATCATACTCCTTTTCGGGATTAATCTGAAAACCTGCCTTTGTAATAACTTCCGTTCCTATCATAACATTGCCGGCAAGGATTGCAGCAGCTGCTTTACTTTTGTTTTCAAAATATCCTAAATCTACAAGGTATTTGTCCAGACGTTCTTTTTTCAAATCTTAAAAAACCTTTCTGCATTTTCTGTTGTTACGCCGATTAATTCATCAAGCGGCATTTGCCTTATCTTTGCAATTTCTTCAGCAACAAACTTTACATAAGCCGGATAGTTTGTTTTGCCTCTATAAGGAACCGGCGTGAGATACGGCGAATCCGTTTCCAATACAAGTTTATTAAGCGGAACTTCACGCGCAACATCTTTCATCTTAACCGCATTTTTAAAAGTTACAACTCCGCCGAGCGCAATATACCAGCCTTGCTTTACACACTCCCTCATAAATTCGACACTTCCTGAAAAGCAATGAAACAAGACTTCTGATGTTTTGTTATTCTCAAGAAGTATATCATAACTGTCTTTATGAGCGTCTCTATCGTGTACTACTACAGGCAGTTCCAGCCTGTTTGCAAGTTTAATTTGCTTTGCAAAAACCTCTTTTTGTAAATCTGCAAAAGATTTATCCCAGTAATAATCAAGCCCGATTTCTCCGACTGCCTTAACTTTTGGATTCTTTGCAAGTTCCATCATCTTATTTTCTACTTCCGTAGTATAAGAAGCAGCTTCTGACGGGTAAATTCCAATCATTGCCCAGAGATTTTCATCTTTTTGAGAAGTTTCAATGACTTTTTCCATTAATCCTGCTTCTACAGAAGGAATAACTGCTTTTTTTACTCCGTATTCATTCATCTGCTTAATAATTTCCTCAACAGGAATTTCAAGCATATCAATATGTGCGTGCGTATCTATCAAATAATCTTTCATAAAAAAATTATATCACGCTAAAAACATACGGGAGAATACTCGCAGGAGCATTCAGATTTTTTATCGGGAAGTTCACAATGGTTGATTTTGTCCGTTATGCTTAATAACCGTTCTCTATAATCTTCACCCAGTTCCGGAGTATAGTTTATCTTAACTTCATCCCTGTTCTTTAAATCAATATAGACAAAATTAACCCGCTCTGTCTTAAAAAATTCACTTACTGCCATAATATATATCATTGTCTGAAAATCATATTTAGGATTTTTAGGTATTGCACCTGTTTTGTAATCAAGAATATAATACTCTTCTCCATTCTTTACAAGTGCATCAATTCTTCCGCCGAAAAATGAATCCCCGATTTTTACCGCAAGATTGTATTCTGTATTTATAACTTCATAAGAAAAATACCTGATATTTTTCAAATACTGCCACACAGCGGCTTCTTTTTCCGTAAGTGACAATTCCATTTTATCGATAAATTCTTTTCTTAAATAATAAGAAGCAAGGGCGTGTATATTTTTACCGAACTCAAATATATCGTCATTTACCGGCATGTTAATATTTTTAACATACCGGTAATAGAATTTTCTCGGACATTGCTGAAATGTCTTAAGCATATTCGGTGAATATAAAGAGAACATAATTTACCCCCCTGCATTTATCCCCTATCCTTCTAAATATGTATAGTCCGGGTTTTGGTTTAATTTTTCCTCTATCTGCTCAAATGTAATATGCCCTTCTGTAGCACCGAATTGGGAAACTACAGAGGCTGAATTTACAGATGCGTACATTAAAGAGCGACCGACATTAAGCCTTGTTCTTTCCAATGCACCGCAGAAGGTTGACGCAAAAGCATCACCGGCACCGAGAGTTGAAACAACCGGAGAAGGGAATACCGGACAGAAATAGAATTTTTGACCATCATAGGCATAAGCACCATTGCCACCATCAGTTATTACAATAACCTGATAATCCATAACTTTAAGCGTTGTAAGCATTTTCTTTATATCCTGATGGATAAGTTCGTGAGAAAATTTTTCGGTCTTTGTATCAGGTCTCACCTGAATACCTGTAGCCATAGTCGCTTCGTCTTTGTTCATAACAACAATATGAGCCGATTTAAGAATTGTCTTTATATGTTCAAAACCTCGCTTGAGACTTGTAGAACCTGCATTAAAACATATTTTCGTACCATGCTTATGAGCATAGTCAACAATTGATTCAATAACCTTATTAGACTCACCGTTTAACGGCGCAACATACATTAAGTCCGCGTTTTTTATAGCATCAAAATTAATCTCTTCCTGCTTAATTTCTGCATTTGCGCCTCTATGCGCAAGAACGGTTCTGTCACCTTGAAAACTTACAAGAATTATTGAAAAACCTGTAGAAGTATTTTTATCCTGAATAATATGGGATAAATTAACTTTTCTGTCTTTAAATGATTCTAAAATACCTTCTGAATAAATATCCTCGCCAATCTTAAAAATAGCTGAAGTTTCAAAACCTAAATTTGCAAAATTACATGCCGTATTAACCCCGCCGCCGCCGACTTTAGAAGAGAAAGTTGTAATATCAATCTTTGCACCGTACGGGTAACTCATAAACTCAGAATCTTTATTTTTAGAACATACAGATACAATATTCGCATCATCGCACTCAACAAAAACATCCATTGTTGCGCTGCCTATCGTTAAAACCTTTGTCATGCTCTTCCTCCATTATTCTTCTTTATAGTATTATTTTAATACAAAATAACAAAAAAAATCTTTACAGGTTTTATATCGTTATAAACATAGGAGGTTAATATGAACATAGCATCAACAAGCGTTAATTTTACAGGGAAAAAAGAAATTGTTTACGGCTTAAGAAAAGCTGCACAGGAAGCTAAAACTATTGAAATAAACCGTTCTTATGCATTCGGTCCGCGCCCGATCAGACGCGACTATGAAATAAACGAGGCAAAAGGGGCTTTGAATGCATACGCAGATATGGTTACAAAAGACGGTGAATTTAATACTGCAATCAAAGAAATTGCAGAAGATAAAAAATTTACAAAAGAATTAGGCGAAACATTAAAACCCAAAGATGTACAATATGGTAAAATCAATCCTCTCGGAGAATTTGTACAATCTCTGAGCGAATCTTTTAAGAAGAATGTTTCAAAGACATTGAATGAAGACGTAAAGGCATTTTTTAAAAGCATTAAATTGTAAAATTTTGTAAAAATCAAAAGACAGCATGGTGTAATTTTTATTTAGTTATTCTATAATGTTTGTATACAAGGATATGTGAGTGGTATATAAATTATATTTTTAACTACCACGTCAGATTAGGGATTATATGTGCCGGACGGCACAGGGTCAGAAAGGTTAGGGAATGGCTCTTACAATTAATACAAACATTTCGTCTTTGATTGTTCAAAGAAATTTGAACGCTGCAACTAATAGTCTTAATCAGGCAATTGAGAGAATGACAACCGGTTTTAAAATTAACCATGCAGCAGACAATGCAGCCGGTTATTCTATTGCAACGAACTGGGAAACACAACTTGGTTCTCTTGATGTTGCCGCTGATAATGCTGCTACAGGTGCAGATATGCTAACGACTTTGGAGGACACTTATTCTTTAATATCTTCGCACCTGCAGCGTGTAAGAGATTTGACCGAACAGGCTGCTAACGGGACTTACGGCTCCGATTCTTTAAAAGCGATTCAGTCTGAAATAACGGCAAGGTTAGAAGAAATTGACCGTATTGCAGCTAATTGTGAGTTTAACGGAATAAATATGATGAACGGGGATGTAAATGATGATATTAATCTTCAGGTAGGATTGTATAGCGATACAAACAGCCAAATTGCGCTTGTGCAAGAACTTTTTGCGGCATCCGATACAGAAACATTGTTCCAGACTTATGCAACAGTACCGGGAGGCGATAATTCAATAGAAGGAGTTGCAAAAGCTTGTTCAGGATATGATGGTACAAAAATTACAGGCGGTCAGGCTGCAATGCTTGATGAAATCGATAAAGTTATCAACGAAATTTCTTCAAGAACAACAACACTCGGCGCCGCTCAGAACAGAATTGAATCGGCAATGGAATCAATAAGCGTACAGAGTGAAAACATCACATCTTCTTTATCTACACTTAGAGACGCTGATGTTGCTGAAGAATCATCAAATTATATACAGGCGCAAATTCTGCAGCAAGCATCCGCGACACTGCTTGCAACTGCAAACCAGGCGCCGAGTATAGCTTTAAGTTTATTATAGTTTTAAATTTGTTGTTGATTGGGATATGTACTTATATATGAGCTTGATAAAAATCAAGCTCTTTTATTTTCTGCAGGAGATATAAATCCGGTAAAAGGCTTCTGGTTATAATTTTTTCAATAACAAACCTGACAGAATATATTATAAATTCTATCAGGTTTATTATTTTATATTGAAATTACTTACATCTGCCACAAATAACTTTTGCAACAAATTGTATAAATATTATAAATTCCCATATAATATGACGGTGTTTTATATAATATAGGTCATATTCAAGTCGCTCTTCGGAGGTCGGTTCGCAGGAATTAACCTGCTGCCAGCCGCACCAGCCCGGACGAACCCAGTTTCTGCATTCCCAATAAGGCAGTTTTTCCCTGTTTTCATAGTAAACTTCTTCTCTAACAGGTCTTGGTCCGACTATACTCATTTCCCCGCGTAAAATATTTATCATTTGCGGAAGTTCATCTATATGGAATTTCCTCAAAATTTTACAGAAAGGCATGATTCTCTTATCGTCATATTTTATTTCAGTTAAATCATCATCAAAATTAGCATCAACCTTATCCTGATACATTGTTCTGAACTTAATCATTTTAAAAGGTTTGCCGAATTTGCCGATTCTGGTCTGGGTAAAGAATACAGGTCCGAAGTCTGAAAGTTTAATACCGATTGCTGCAATTAAAGACAGCGGGCTTGTAATGATAATTATTGCAAGCGAGGCAATAATGTCACAAAATCTTTTTATGTAAGCGAAAAGTAAGGCTTTTTTCTTGACGCAGGCATAGAAAAGCCAATTTACCGTCATTTTTGATACAAGATATCTATGTGTAATTTTTTCATAGAATTTAGGCATTCTCCAAACCTTTACGGCAAGAGGAATTCCTTTTATTAAATCTGTCAAAATCGTTGTGTCCATGCGGGATTTTACAGCTATAATAACTATTTTTACGTTATTGTCTTTAATAACAGCCTCAGAATCACACGTTAATCCGAGTATCGGAATTGTAGAATCTTCGTCTTCAATTGTATTCATGTTGTCATCAAGAAATCCTACAACTTTCATGCCAAGCTCAGGGCGAGATTGGATTTCCTCTGCAATAAGTTTGCCGTCCTGACCGGCACCTATTATCAGAACATTTTTTGTTGTTTTCATAAATTTTGCGTAAATAAGATATATAATTCTTACAGCCAAAATTCCGGAGAAAGTTATCACTGCATCAATTATAAGAAGCAGGACTGTTATTATATTAAACCCTGTCAAGCATAACGGGATTCCTGCAAAAACAGTTGCTATTGTTATGCCTTCAAATAATAAATAAATATCCGCCGGTTTATATTTTCTTACTTCGTAAAAACCTTTTATGTATAAAACAAGCATAGTGATTAGTAGAAACCATAGCATTAAGTAAAACAGAATAGAAACAGGCACAAAACTAATAAAAGAATAAAGTGCTGCAAACATTATAATTAAAGCGTCTACCGCTGCTAATACAAACACTGATCTTGATATAACCGGCATAAACTCTCCTTGAATCAAAGACTCATTAACATACTTATTATAGCATATTCACGCCTTCGGGTAAATGGTTTAAGCCGGAGTTTAAGCAAAAAAATAACCGGTCTGAAACCGGTCGCGTATTCTCTTTTAAAAAATACCCCCAAGCGAATTCGAATCGCTGTCTACACCGTGAAAGGGTGTTGTCCTAGGCCTCTAGACGATGGGGGCACATCCGACAATTTCTATAGTACCAAATCAATTTTTAAAGTCAAGGGGTGGGGGTAAATGTCTTAAAATAGTGACTGGTTGATTAAGTGACGGAGTGACTGCGAATATAAAAATGTAGAAATGTAGAAGGGCTGAAACATAGCAATAATACTACAATAAATAATGCATTGTTTTTACCCCTTTCCTGCCGACTTGAAATCACTGCTTATTAAGACTACAATAGGGGCAAGGAAAGATTTTTAGGTGAGGTTATTATGATAAACAGAAAATCACGTGATGAAATTAAAAGAATGAGACATGCCGGACATATTGTTGCACTTGTGCATCAAAAAATGAAAGAAGTTGTAGAGCCGGGAATCTCAACAAAAGAACTTGATAACATAGCTATGAAAGTTATTAAAGAAAATAAAGCCATTCCGACGTTTCTCGGGTATAACGGATTTCCTGCAAGTATTTGCACATCAATTAATGAAAAAGTTGTACACGGGATTCCTTCGGAAGATGAAATCTTAAAGGAAGGCGACATAATTGCAATTGATGTCGGTGCAACTTACGGAGGCATGGTGGGAGACAGCGCCTGGTCTTATGCAGTCGGAAAAATCTCAGAAGAAAAGCAAATGCTTATGAAAGCCACTGAAGAAGCTCTTTTTGCTGGTATTTCAAAAATGAGAGCCGGAAATATTCTTGATGACATTTCAGGTGCGGTAGAAGATGTTGCAAAAAGCTATAAATTAGGAATTGTAAGACAATACGGCGGACACGGTGTCGGACATTCAATGCATGAAGACCCGTTTCTTTTTAACTACAGGGTAGGTGACGAAACTCTTATCAAATCCGGCATGGTAATTGCAATAGAGCCGATGCTTAATCTCGGCGGTGATGAAGTGTTTGTTGAAGACGACAAGTGGGGCGTTGTTACAAAAGACAGAAAACCGTCTGCACATTTTGAACATACAGTTCTTGCAACAGACGGTGATCCGATTCTTATGACAACTTTAATGTCGTAACTTACTTATCAAACAAAGCTTTTACTTCATCAAGTGTCATATTATTACCTTTTGCAAAATTCTCTGCTGAAAACCAAACCTGGTTGGAAATTGTTGTAAATGTATCCATATTCCCGCCCGGAGAACCCGCAACTCTGCAATAGTCCCTTAGAGAACCATCCGGAAGATTAAACATTGCTTTAATTGCGCCCATAGATGTACCTTTAGGAATACTTATATAGATATCACCTTTCCAGGTTCCGCCTTGTATCAGATTTAACAGTCCGCCTGAAATCTGTGCCTCTCCTTTTTCAATTTTCTTGTTAAGAGCGTTTATACCTCTAACATCGGATTGTTCAAGAGTTAACTCATCTCCGGATACGGCAGCCATTCGTTGCAGCAGCTTGAATTCACTACTGGTAACAGATTTATTTTTATACTCAGGTAAAACATTTCTGATTACACTTTCATTCTCTACTCTGATTGTTCCGCTTGCATTTTTAATGTCACTGAAAGTCAATTTAACATCTGTTGGCATATTTTTCTCCTTTATCTCGTGTATGTATATATAAAGTATTCCTATTTTAAATAATTGCCTTTTTGTAAACTTATATTAAGAAATACCTCTGGACAAATAATTATGTGTGTTATAAAATCAAGTATATTGACAAAAAGAGGTTAAATATGGATCAGATTGTAAAAATAGCCTGGGAATTAAACGAAAATACAGATAATCGTTACAAGCTTGTATATGAAATTGCAGAGCTTGCAAAAAAGCTTGTTGATGAAACACAAATGAAGAAAGCCCGAGACGAGTTTGGTTTTGAGGAAGCTACCGCAGAAAGTGCGTATAAAAAGGAAAACCCTGTAGAACACGCAATTATGGTTAAAGCTTCCGAGTCGGATGATACCGAACTTGTAGGCTAAGTTTTAATTGTTAAATTATAAAAAGAACTTCCTATAAGCGGAAGTTCTTTTTTATTGTAAAAAAATGTTAATCAGATGGCAATTTTTAGTATTCACAAAACTTACAATGAAAGGAAGGTATGGTATGAACAAGCACAGCAAAAAATTAATGAATTTAAAATGGGGGTTGTAGAATCATGTTCGTAAATGCAGCAAAAATTTATTCTACATTAGGCAACCCCAATTCATTGATTCCTTTGGGGGTAAAAGATGCGTCAAGCTGTCTGGGGATGACAGCGGGTTCTTATGCAACAGGAAAAGAAGAGGGGGTTGACAGATTTATTGATGAGTTCGGTACTGAAATTTTATGGCTTGGCGGAATTCCGGCGTTTAAATGGATTTTTGATAAAACTGTATTCAAGGCGTACGGCTTGGATTCAAAAATTGATCCGAGAAACTTAAAAGATAAAGAAATTTATGAAAAAATAAAAGAATTTGCCCCGACAGAAGAAATTAAAAAGAATTTGGAAAAAGCCGGAAAAAACAGCAGATTGTTTAAGAATCTTGCAGCTACAAAGTTTGTTGTATCAACGGTTCTGGCGGCTGTATCTTATGTAACTTTAACAAGGTTAAAGCAAAAATACACTGAAAACAAAATTAGAAAAAATCTTATACAAGAATACAATGAAAAGAAAGCTAAAGAGAAGGAAAACAACAATTCTTCTAATAATCCGTCTTTTAAAGGTATCGGAAAAATTGTAGAAGAGTTTGCATTTTCACCTGTAAAAAATATGTACCTGATGGATGGTTTTATTACAACTGAAAGACTTACAGATTCAAGATCCTCTCAGGAATTTTTCGGTTACGCAATAAAAGAGGGTTCCTGCTTGTTCTTCTTATATTATGCCGGAAAGAAAATTCAGGAAATGATGGAAAATAATGCTAAGAAAAAACATAATAAATCGATTACACTGGATTCAAGGGTGCTTGAGGACGATGTTTTCAAAAAGGCGTTTGAGGACGGTTCTATAGAAAAGAGTATCAGCGAATTTAAGAGTGCAAATACATCTAATACAGCTTTGTATGAGTTTTTGCACAAAAATCCTGATAATAAGATTGTAAAAATCGCTAAACAGTCTGATTTGATAAAAGAATTAAAGGGAACCGGAAAAATTGATACAAGACAGTTTATTGATTTAAAAGAAATAGAAGGTGTAAATGACAAAGTTTCAGAGCTTTATGGTCAGTATAAAGACGCGCTTAAAAAAGGCGAAACAACTGATACATTCTTTAAAGGTGTAAGAAAATTAAAGAGAAGATCAATAAGAAACAATATCGGCGCCTGTATACTGGCTCTCGGTGTAATAACTCCGGGAATAATGCTTATAAAAAGACTTACAGACAAATCCGGCAAGGAATTTCAGACAAAGAAAGAAATAAAAGAACAATTAATCAGAGAGGGGATTATATCCTGATATGAAATTTGATATAATACATAATATGAAACGAGTTTTTTTAATAATTTTTTGCCTGCTTTTAATGCCTGCGTATGCAGAGACAATAAGCACTTTTGATAATAATTGGAATCGTACGGGGACCATGCGCAAAACTTCAAGCGGAAATTATGAACTGTATGATAATGATATGAACAGCAAGGGTCGTATCAGAGAATATTCAAACGGGCGTGGTGTAATGTACGACCAGAACTGGAATACGGTAGGAAGATTCAGGACTACTCCTTCCGGACAAACTAATGTGTTTGACAATTCCGGAAATAAAGTCGGGACAGTAAGAAACTTACCTGCAAGAAGAGGCAGTGTATATGATAATTACGGAAACCGCACCGGAAGTTTCCGAACTTTCCCGGGAGGCAGGGGAGTTATGACGGATAATTTCGGGAATGTAAGGGGTTCTTTTCGGGCTAGATAAAAAGTTAGTAGTCTGTCCGACCTTTTGATTTTAAGTATTCCCTAATCTGGTTAAGAGAAAATTGGATAATTCTTGTAATTCTTGATGGCGAAAGCCCGACCATATTTGCAATATCTTTTGCCTGCATATTTCTGTAAAAACGATATTCAACAACCGTACGTTCTTTTTGCGGAAGTTTTGCAATAGCCTGCTTAATAAGCCTGCTCATTTCAATAATTTCAGCTTTCTCATCAGGCATAGCAGAGGTGTCTTTTATAAAATCGAAAGGCGAAGCGTTATCTGTAGCAGCCGCAGCAAGACCATCTATAGATAAGATGGTTTCATACACTGCTTCACGGACTTTTGTCGGAGAGATTGCAAAGCCCATATCCTCGGAATTATCGTCAGAAACTGCATCCGATACATAGCTGCTGTCTTCCTCCCCTTCTTCTTTTTTATGTTTGAGTGTATACCATTTGTAACGATGTCTGAGTTCGTTACGGATTGCCCATTTAACTGCAGTTGCTATATATGCGTCATTATATCTGGCAAGCTGCTCTTCGGTTTTCCCTTTAATCAAAGTTTGCACGGCAATAACGCCTATACTAACCAGCTCTTCATATTCAATCATATGGTTAGGTACACGCTTATGCTCAACTCTCGCTACTTTTTGTACAATACCTATGTATTGTTTGATTAAAGTTTTATTATCCATCTTCTCTTATCAAACTAACCTAAATCTATCTTACATTGACTTTTCTATTTTTTCAAGATGTAACAATCTGTTAATTGGTCTGGTTCTTATTTTTCAAACCGTAAACGAATAACAGAATCTCGGCGACTGCTTTATATAATTCCGGCGGGATTTGCTGATTAAGATCAACCATCCTGAATAAAGCTCTTGCAACCGGCGCATTATCAATAACCGGAACATTATGTTGTATTGCAATATCAATAATTTTCTTTGCAATAAGTTCAGTGCCTTTTGCAGTAAGCGTAGGGGATTGCATAGTTTCAGCATCATATTTAAGAGCGCAGGCAACGTGGGTCGGGTTTCTGACGACAAAATCAGCCTCAGGAACTGAATCCATTGCCCCCTGTTGGAGCATTTGCATACGTCTTTGTCTCAAAGCTGCCTTAACATGCGGGTCGCCTTCAGAGTTTTTGTACTCATCTTTGATTTCCTTAAATGACATTTTCTGGTCTTTTAAAAATTTCCATTTTGTGACGCCATAGTCAGCAGCAGCAATAATTAAAAATGCTATGCAGGCTTTGTATATAAATTCTACAACCAGCTTCCCGAATTCAATCATTACCGCAAAATTATTGTCAATAGCGGCAAGCATAAGTATGCTTTCTAAATGGTCTTTGTATACGCTCCAGCCGACAAGTCCGAGTATACTAACTTTCAGAATATTTTTTCCGAGTTCAAATAAGGTTTTTACCTGAAAAAGGTTTTTGAAGTATTTTGTAGGGTTTAATTTATCGAGTTTAGGAACAAGCGGCGCCGTCGCAACCAGAGGTCCAACCTGAATAAAGTCACCTATAATTGATACAAACGCCGCAACGGCTAAAATTGAGCCGATTATTGCAACTGTAGGAATCAGTGTTACTGTAAGAATGTACGGATACCCTACGGTCGATAAATGCTGGTTGGGAATTTGTTCATATAATGCTCCGAACAGACCGACAATAAGTTTCCATATAATAGGCGCAAGCATGTTTATAAAAGAAAACATTACAAGCAGAGACAGTGCTACTGACACGTCTTTTGATTTAACTACCTGCCCTTCTTTTCTAGCTCTTTCTAACTTCTGGGGCGTGGCATCAAACTGTTTATCTTCATCACCCATTGGCTACCTGTTGGATTTCCTGTAATATAATTCTATCATAAAATAAAGGTTTATAGTACAATTTTAATAAACAAGGAGCAGGCTTATGAAAAAATTTCTTTTGATATCGTTAACTCTATTGAGTTTGGCTGCAGCCGCAGCTTCATATATATATTTATCCGGCAAATATGCACTTGCCTCTGAATTCATTTGCGGCTCTTTGTTCGGTATATTTTTAATGAATATAATTATTTTTTCCAAAAATAAGAAAATTAATTCCTACGCGAGAGAATTAGAAAAGGAATCAATATTATCTACAGAAAATTCTTCACGTGTTAAAGTTCTTGAATCAAAAATAGAAGTTCTGGAAAAGGCTTTGGAAAACGCTTTGAAGAAATAATTAGTGTTTTGTAAACAATTGTTATTAATATTTAATAATAAATATTGACACAATCCGAGTTGATATAATACGATTATTTCATAAGGGATATCAAACCGGATATTTAATATGAGAGTTAATTGTATTAAAACAGCAGGTTATATTAGTCTTGTATCACTTATGGAAGTGGGTACATATTTCGGTTTAAAATATAATGCGGCTGATTATTTAGAAAACCAACGAAGATAAAACGGAGGAGAGTATGATTCAACCAATAAGACCGGCAATGACGCAGTGCAGAAATTATAATTTAAGTTTTAAAAATAATACATCCCCTGTGTCTTCTGCCCCTAAGACTTTGCCTGCTGATAAATCAGACTTGATGATTTATCTGGAGTCTAAGGAGAAGAGTGATAAACAAAATCAAATATTATTAAGCGGATTGTCTCTGTTTCTTACAGCAGGGACTTTAGCTTTCTTATATGCACATAATAAAAAAGCCTCAAAAGTTCCTAAGGGTATAATTGATGAATTTAACGGGTTCAGATCTCTTAAAAATGAAGCAGAAATTCCGACACTTGATTCTTGTAACAGTATAAATTCAAAACTAAGAGAGTTTTTGCAAAATCAGGTTGACTTTGCAAAGGCAAAGCCTGAGGATATTGCGTATGCAGGTAATCCTAATGATGCAAAAAGACTTTTATTATATGGCGCGCCGGGTTCAGGAAAATCGTTTTTTGCAAAAATCTATGCTAAAACTCTCGATGCTGAATACAAAGAAGTTAAATATTCAGATTTAAATTCCCAATGGTCAGGTGAGCATCTTGATAATATAAAAAAATGTTTTGAAGATGTGATAACGACTGCTCAAAAAGACAAAAACAAAAAATATGTCGTAGTATTAAATGAAATAGACTCAATGGTGCTTCCTGTAGAGCGTGTTGCAAGAGGTGACGGCGGACATTCTGCTTTTAAAGTTGAAGAACGTTCTGTATTTTTGAATTACCTTGATGAAGTTGCCCATAATGCTCCTAATGTAACAATTATCGGGACAACAAATGTTTCTCCTAAAAACCGGGGGCTAGACGGGGCTGCAATGAGCAGATTCAAAAATATTATGGAGGTTTCTTATCCTGATAAAAGATGTTTGAATGAAGCTTTAAAAGAACACTTGCTTGCAATGGGCGAAGGAAAAGAATTTATAGAAGCAAATAAGGATAAATTGGAAAACTTTGCGGCATTGATGGAAAAGAGAGGGTGTTCTTACAGAGATTTAAATAATATTGCAAATGCGTCTAAGAGTTATTATTTAAAAGATTATATGAAGGACAAAAATACAAAATTCACTATTGAATATCTTGAAAAAGCTCAGAAAGCTATTGATGCAACAGATGGTGAAATGGCAGGTGCAGTATAAAATTTTTAATATATAAAAAATAGTTATAAAGTATTATTGAAAACAGTAAACTTCTGTTTTAACATGTGTGTAAATTGGAGGTGTGTGATGAGAGTTGGTTCTGTATCCAGTGTGTCTTATAGTCCCCATTGCCGGAAGGCGGTAGTAAAAAATAAAGAATCTAATACAACAGTCACGGAAAATTCGCCTAATGTTAATTTTAAAGGCAAATTCGGTCAAATAGTAGGCGGAACAATAGGTGCCGGAGCTGTACTGGTAGCGTCCTTTGTAGCAGCTCCGGCGGCGGCATGTCTTGCAGGTGCCGGTCTTATTGTAGGGCTGGTAGGCGGTGATGTTGCAGAAGATGCAATCAATAAAGAAGGGGATTTCAAGAAAAAAGACAATGATAAAAAAGACAGATAATTCGTCTGTACGGTTTATTGCATACATCTTGACTTTATTATAGAATAATTTCAGCAAGAGTAATTTAGTATAAGGAAGAGATGTATGGCAACAGACTATAAAAAGATTTTGAGTTACGTTCCGACAGTTATTGAGGCTTCATCAAGAGGCGAAAGGTCTTTTGATATTTTTTCAAGACTTCTCAGGGAACGTATTATTTTCTTAGGTACAGAAATAGACGATGATGTAGCAAATTCTGTTGTTGCCCAGCTTTTGCTTCTGGATAGCGAAAACCCGGAAAAAGATATTATGCTCTATATCAATTCTCCTGGCGGTGTAATAACTTCCGGCATGGCAATATATGATACAATGAACCTTATTAAAGCTGATGTTCAGACAATTTGTCTTGGAGAGGCTGCTTCTATGGGAGCTTTTCTGTTATCAGCCGGCGCAAAAGGCAAAAGAATGGCTCTTCCGAGTGCAAGAATTATGATTCACCAGCCTCTGGGCGGCGCAAAAGGTCAGGCTACTGATATAGAATTAGAAGCCAAAGAAATCTTAAGAATGAAAGATATGTTAATCGGGATTATGGCAGAAAATTCAGGTCAGCCTTTTGAAAAAGTAAAAGAAGATTGCGAAAGAGACCATTATCTTTCTGCTGCAGAAGCTGTAGAGTACGGTTTAATTGACAAAGTTGTGACTTCTGCTTCTGCAGAATAAACAGTAAAATATTGCAAATGTAACGGGAATAAAATATTATTCCCGTTTTTTGTTGCATTTTAAAATGATTCATACTAAAATGTTGCTAATGTGTACCGGGTCGGAATTAAAAACCTTACCGGAGTAATATAAATTAAGGAGAAAATTATTATGACATCAAAAAGATTTTTATTTACTTCCGAATCAGTTACGGAAGGACACCCCGACAAAGTTTGCGATCAGATTTCTGACGCTATTTTAGATGAATTCTTAACAAAGGATGTTCATTCGCGTGTTGCGGCAGAAACTACTGCAACTACAGGCATGGTGCTTGTTTGCGGTGAAATTACATCTAATTGTTATGTTGATATCCCGCAGGTTGTAAGAAATAAAATAAGAGATATCGGTTATGTAGGTACTTCTGGCGGCGGCTTTGATTGTGATACCTGTGCTGTTCTTACAAGTATTGACGAACAGTCTGTTGATATTGCAGGCGGTGTAAATAAAGCACTCGAAAGCAGAAGCGAAAATTCAGATACATCAACCACGGAAACTTCTGATATAGGTGCAGGCGATCAGGGTATTATGTTCGGTTATGCCTGCAATGAAACCCCTGAATTAATGCCGCTTCCTATAAGTCTGGCGCATAAACTTGCTTACAGGCTTGCTCAGGTAAGAAAAGAAGGTATTTTGACCTACTTGAGACCTGACGGTAAATCTCAGGTAACAGTAGAGTATGTTGACGGCAAACCTTCAAGAATACATACAATTCTTCTTTCAACCCAGCACGCTGCAGAAATTAACGGTGTAAGCGATAATGCAAAAATCCAGCAAATTATAAGTGAAGATTTGAAGGAATGCGTTATTGATTATGTATTTGAAACTGAATCTATAAAACCTGATTCTGAGACTAAAATTCTTATCAACCCGTCAGGAAGATTTGTTGTTGGAGGACCTCAGGGTGATTCAGGCTTAACGGGAAGAAAGATTATCGTAGATACATATGGCGGTTATTCCCGTCACGGCGGCGGTGCATTCTCCGGCAAAGATCCTACGAAAGTTGACAGATCAGCTGCTTACGCAGCAAGATATGTTGCTAAAAACATTGTAGCTGCAGGGCTTGCCGATAAATGTGAGATAGAGCTTGCTTACGCAATCGGAGTTGCTGAACCTGTATCAATTTTTGTTGATACATTTGGTACAGGCAGAATTTCTGATGATGAGATTTCTGAATTGGTTCGCAAAAACTTTGACCTCCGTCCGGCTGCAATTATTTCTAACTTTGATTTAAGAAATCTTCCGGCTAAAAACGGCGGTAAGTTCTATCAAAAGCTTGCTGCATACGGTCATGTCGGAAGAACTGATATGAATATACCTTGGGAACAATTAGACAAGGTTGATGCTTTAAAAAAGTCTTTGTCTAATTCTTGTGCTCTTTGCTAGTATCAGTTAATCAATAATTTAAAAGAGGAAATCTAAGATTTCCTCTTTTTGTGTTTAATATTGTAAATATTATCTTAACGAGTAGTGACATTTTTTTCTGATTCAGATATGATTAAATAGTATAGAGGGGAAAGGAGTTTGGGCTCGTGATTAATAGGAAGATTGAGACTGTAAATCCGATACAGAGTACTTTGTCGAGAGATGATGATTCGTTTACGGCATTATCTACTTCTGCATTGCTTGCAAAAAGTGCAGTTCCGTATTCGCATAGACGAATTGCAGATAATTATGTAATCATAAAAAAAGTTTACAAGTTTCAAGCTGTTCAGAGCAGAATTTCAAACGCGGAGCTGCAGCTTCTTAAAAAATATGATTTTAACACTCTTGAATTTTCTACAATTAAACAGATTAATGAAGAGTTATCATATTTGAAAAAATGGTCAACATCAAGTAATGAGCTTTTGAGAAAAGATGCTGACAACTTGCTTCAAATCCGCTCTAAAGAGTTGAAATATATTGTTGCAAGCAGATATTCAACGGTCACTAACGAAATATATAACGGATACAAGGCTTTAGAGAAATATTTTGAAGAAATTTCAAAATTTTATTCACCTGTTTCTTAATATTTTTTAATAATGGGGCAAAATTATTTCTTCAGGAGTTTTAGAATATCCGGAAGGTAGTATTATGAATATAAGTCCCATAAGTTATAATAATATACAGAAGACAGCTTTTGGACATCACTCATCAGGTGATAAACAGAAATGCACTCCGCAGGAAAGAGCTATTGTTGCAGCAACTTCTGCTGCCGGTGTTGCGGCAAGTCTTGCGGTATTGGCTAAAACTTCAGGGTATTCGCTTAATCCTGCAAAGATGTTCAAAAATTTTAAAAAGTCTTATATTGCAACCACACCTTTTTTGGCAAAAGAAATTTGTTCTATGGGTGTAGGTACCTGTCTTGGCGGACTTGCAGGGGGCTTTATAATTGATCAGGATAAAAATGACCGCAAAGCAAAAATGCGCGAGGCAGTAATGCAAATAGGAAACATTACCATCCCGATTTCAACAGTTGCCGTTTTTAATAAGTTATGCCGCAAACACGGAAAACTCGCTCAATCAATAGGATCTCTGGCAGGAATTTTTGCAGGAGTTTATTTGGCGAATTTTTTAATGAATAAACTTGGTAATTTCCTGTTTAACAGTAAAAATGAACGCGGAGTCAAGCTTATAGATTTCTCTGCTCACCTTGATGATTTGCTTGCGGGTGCTTCATATATATCAAGCGCAAATTGGGTACACAACATAGCACGGTTAGTTCCGGCTGTACTTGTACTTCCCGGTGTGGAAGTCGGAACCAGAAAAGCTCCTCAAACACAAAAAAATTCATTAGTTAAAGGACAAAACTAGCAATACCGGCATAGTTTTGTCCTTATCATAATTCTTTCATACTCCCGAAATCCCTTGTAAATAACTCCTATGCTAATCCCAAAGCCTTTCTGTACCAAGAAAATGATTCAATTTCATAACCGTTGAAAGTTGTTTTAATCTGCTGTTTCTTGAGATAGTTTTCGAATTCATCATTGAATGCAGATTTAACTGTTTTTGTCTCTTTAGAAATCAGTTTCATCTTTCTTTCTCCTATTTTAGTAACACACATATATAATCTGATAGCTATCAGGTTAAATCTCACACCAACTTTATGCGACTATTTTACCACAAAATGAGAGTTTTAGCAATTAGTATGTAAAGAAATGTTAGCTGATTTGACAAAAATTATTCTTAAGGATTATGTGTATATAATCACAAAGTATGTAAGTATATATTTGCCGCCAAACATGCTATGAAATCTCATTTGTATTTATCCGATTATATTACCCTTTTATATTTACCCCCTCTTGTATTTACCCCCTGTTTAGGCTATTGTAAATAAGTAATAGGGTAGTTAGGAGTAAAAGGAATGTACAATGTTGCAATAATCGGCGCCGGTCCGGCAGGTATTTTTTCTGCACTGGAAATTATTAAACTGCGTCCTGAATGGAAAGTAATTTTAATAGAAAAAGGGCAGAAAATTGAGAAAAGAAAATGCCCGATAAGAGAAGGCGCACCTAAGTGTGTAAACTGCAAACGCTGCGGTCTTTTATGCGGCTGGGGCGGAGCCGGAGCTTTTTCAGACGGAAAATTAACACTAACTCCTGATGTTGGCGGTCATCTTGTGGATTATATGTCCAGAGAAAAAGTTGAAGAGTTGATTAAATACGCGGATAACATGTATCTTGAGCATGGTGCAACAGATGAAGTTTTCGGTACTGATATGGAAGTGTTCAGAGAAATTGAACGCAAGGCGGTTCTTGCTGAACTTAAACTTGTGCATTCTCCTGTAAGACATCTCGGAACAGAAAGAAGTCTGGATGTTTTAAAACACATGCAGGATTATCTTGATGAAAGAATTACTATCCTGAATAATGTATCTGCTCAAAGCCTGATTGTAGAGTGTGAACAGGTAAAAGGCATTGTTCTGGATAACGGTGATACAATAAGAGCAGAATATACAATTATTGCCCCGGGAAGAGAAGGTGCAGACTGGCTTACGCATGAATTTGCAAAAAACAAAATCGGAATGGTCAATAACGCTGTTGATGTAGGTGTGAGGGTAGAACTTCCGGCTCCTGTTTTTGCGCCTTTGACGGATAAATTGTATGAATCAAAACTCGTTTATTATTCACCAACTTTCGGGGATGAAGTCAGAACTTTCTGCATGAACCCGAACGGAGAAGTTGTTCAGGAAAATTATAACGGAATTGCTACTGTTAACGGGCATAGCTATGCAAATATTAAAACAAACAACACAAACTTTGCGCTGCTTGTAAGCAAAAAATTTACAGAACCGTTCAAAGAACCTATTGCTTACGGTCAGCATATTGCAAGTCTTGCAAACATGCTTGCGGGCGGAATTCTTGTACAGAGGTTCGGGGATTTGCTTGAAGGCAGACGCTCTACTCCTGACAGGATAAATTCAAGCATAATTACACCGACTCTTACATGTGCAACTCCGGGTGATTTAAGCCTTGTTATTCCGTACAGACAGATGAAGAGTATTATAGAAATGCTTTTTGCTCTGGATAAAATTGCTCCGGGTACGGCTTCAAGATATACACTGCTTTACGGTATAGAAGTTAAATTCTATTCCGCAAGAGTGAAATTAACAGATGAACTTGAAACCGAGGGGGTTAAAAATCTCTTCACAATAGGTGACGGCGCAGGAGTTACAAGAGGTTTGATTCAAGCTTCAGCCTCAGGCGTTTATGTTGCCAGAACTATTTGTGCAAGGGGATAGTCATAAACCGTTTTCTATGTTAGGATGTCCGGTATGGAAGGTGTTGACCAGAATTATATAGATAATTTAAAGCAGCATGTGAGCAGCAAGCTTGAAAACCTTGAGCTGTACCAGTTTAAAGGAAGTGTATCAAAGCTTGTCGGGCTTACTGTTGAAGTTAAGCTTCCGGGTCTTAAAATCGGCGACTTATGCTATATAGAAGCTGCAAACGGAGAAAAGAAGCCGGCGGAAGTTGTGGCTTTTAAAGGTGATGCAGCGCAGCTTCTTTTGCTCTACGACGGAACGGGAATCGGTCAGGGAAGTCTTGTTACAACAACAGGCAAGCCGATTATTATTCCGGTCGGGGATTTTCTTCTGGGAAGGCTCATAAACCCAATGGGCGACCCGATTGACGGGAAACCGATGGACATAGAAGGAGCACTCTGGCGTCCGGTTGAAGGTCCGCCGCCGGGACCGTTTGAAAGACCGATTATTACTGAAATGTTTTCAACCGGCGTACGTGCAATAGATTCTTGTTTAACTTTCGGGTGCGGACAGCGTATGGGCTTGTTTGCAGGTTCCGGAGTCGGCAAAAGTACGCTTCTCGGTATGATTGCAAGAAATTCCGATGCGGATGTTAACGTAGTTGCGCTGATAGGAGAACGTGGAAGAGAGGTAAAAGAGTTTGTAGAAGACGCCTTGGGACCGGAGGGTATGAAAAAATCCGTTCTCGTATGTTCAACAGGTGACCAGCCGCCTTTAATCAGGCAAAAATGCCTTCTTACAGCAACTGCCGTATGCGAATATTTTAGGGATCAGGGGAAAAAAGTTTTTTTAATGACAGATACAGTTACCCGTTGCGCAATGGCAGGGCGTGAAGTAGGGCTTTCAATCGGAGAGCCGCCTACAATGAAAGGATATCCGCCTTCTATATTCTCCTGGCTTCAAAAAGTTCTTGAAAGAGCCGGAAATAGTCCAAAAGGCTCAATTACGGCTTTTTATACTGTATTGATGGAAGGCGATGATATTAATGACCCTATTGTAGATACTGTCCGCGGTATCACTGACGGGCATATTTTCCTTTCAAGAAAAGTTGCAGAGGCAAACCACTACCCTGCAATTGATATTCTGGGGAGTATCTCGAGGCTTATGTCCGCAATTGCAAGCCAGCCGCATAAGGAAGCGGCTGCAAAGCTTAGAAAAATTATGGCAATGTACCGCGAAAATAAGGATTTGATTGATGTCGGTATGTACCAGCCCGGAACAAACCCTAAGCTTGATATTGCAATTGAGATGATGCCTAAAATTAATGCGTTTCTCCAGCAGAGAACGACTGATACCGTCAGCATGCAAAATACTATCGATACCCTTATTAATATGATGTCCGGAGTTGATATATAAAAAAATTTTAAATAATACTCCTCTGCTAGCAAATTTTATTTTTACGTGTTTTATATATTTTAAGAAAGGGGTAAACAGAGGTAAAACAAGGAGTATTATGAAAGTTTTATTTAATACAAATCAACCGTCATACCGTGCATCAGGCAAGGATTTAAATTTTATAAACAACATTCGTGACAGGGAGGTTTCAATTTTAGAAAATTTGAATAAACAGAAAATTGAAACGCTTTTAAAATTCAGAGAAGCAAAAAAACTTGTTGAAATGTATCAGGATATTTTAAACAAATATTCTTTTGAAAATGTTTCTGCAGATATTATTAATAAAGCAAAGACTGATTTAGAGGATATGAAAGCATTTAAAGGAATTTTACAGGATAAACTCAGAGAAATTAATCTGGCTATACTAAAAGAAGAAGAAAAGAATTACTAGGAAAGGTTTTTATGAAGATTAACAGGATAAATTATCCTAATCAAAACACGGGGTTTAAGGGACTTTTTGATCCTAATATTTTAATAACCGGCGGTACCGGATATATCGGGAGCCATTTAGTACAGAAATTGGCAGAAGATAATTATAATTGTGTTGTATGCTGCCGCAGTAAAAATAAACAGGAATATTTAAAACAGCTTGTAGATGAGGTTAATAAATCAAAAGAAGATAAGAGTATCTGCTCATTTGTAAATGTTGATTTAACCAAACCAAAAGAAATTGACAATTTATTTAAATTTCATTACCCGATTGATGCCGTCCTTCACCTTGGCGGTTCTACGCTTAACGGGGAATCTCTTGTTAACCCTAAAAAATATTATGATAACAATGTTATAGCATCAAAAAATCTGCTTGATACAATGCTCGATAATGATATAAAGAAATTCCTTTATTTATCAACCGCTTCTATATATGCAAAACCGGGTAAAGGCAGGGTTTCTGAAAAACGGACTCCGGAGCCTAAAACACCATATGCAAAAACAAAGTTTATAACGGAAATGATGATTAATGATTATAAAGTATATGACCTAAAATCCACAATTCTCAGACTATTTAACGTTGCAGGTGCTCACGGACCTAAAGATTTGGATATAGGGAAGAATGTTGTTACATTTCTGCTTAATATAATAAAACAGGGCGGCTTATTTACATTGCAGGGTAATAAATATCCGACAGAAGACGGTACTTGTGTTAAGGATTTTATCCATGTTGATGATGTAACAGAGGCAATCAGCCGCTCTACGCAAGTTCTCTTAGATTCGCAGACCGACTCTAAAACCTATAATGTAGGAACCGGAGCCGGAACATCTCTCGGAGAGCTGATTAATAAGAGTATAAATATAACCGGCAAGCAGGTTAATTTGAGAATTATTGATAATTTAAAAGATGAAGTCCCGTACCTTGTTGCGAATAATTCAGCAATAAAACGTGAGACAGGCTGGATACCTAAAAAGAATGTGGAAGATATTATTGAGAGCTGCTGGAAATGGATTATCAGGAGGTAAGTTATGATAATATCGTCTGTTGGTTTTAATAGTAAGGTAAATGGTTTACATAAAATAAAAAGTAAAGACAGCAAAATTCAATATAATAATATCTCGACTATTTCATTTAGAAGCGGCGAGAATCCAAACCAGGCTGCTTTTATATCTTTTGAAACAGTTCCTATTAACAAAACCGGCGGCATGGCTGATGTAGTAGGAGAACTGGCGCCCGAGTTAAACAAGCTCGGGATGGATGTCAGGGTAATAATTCCGCTTTTGAATGCACAAGGCGGGGTTCCTGTCAATAAAGACGGAAAACAAGTCTACAGAACTCCTAAAGGCAAAGAATTTGAAATAAGAGATCTGGGAATAGATTTTGACTACAAATACGGTATTAAAAGCGGAAGCGGCAGAATTTTTAAAGTAAATGACAGCAGAGTTAAGATTCCTGTATATCTGACGTATTGTCCTGATGATGTTTCAAATAATAAAACCGAATATCAGGGCTGGATAATGGATCAGGTTAAAAATCAGGAGGCTTTTAGCAAAGCGAGTTTGGAAGCCCTCAAAAAGCTTGAATATGAAGAAGGGTTTAATCCGAAATATGTTATGTCTTATGAATGGACAACAGCACCTATAATTGAGGCTATGACAAAGGATGATTATTACAAAGACAAAATTAAAATTGCCAATATCAATAATTTTGGACCCGTATATCAGGGCAGAGTAGGAGCACCTGTTGCAGCTCCATATCTATTAAACGATGAGGAGCTTGAAAAGCATACAAATGAACCGCGTGTCCGCGCGCTTCTTGAGGAAATAAGCAGAGCTGTATCGGGAAGAGCCGGAGAAGAAAGTCCTTTGAATATAAATAATGAGCTTGAGCGCGGAGATTACAGGAGCGCATATTTGAAGGTGGCTGAGAATTATGAAAAATACATTCCTTATACTACAAATCATCTCGGTTTTATGGATGATATGGTTATGGACAGCTTTCCGCATAAAGGATGGTTTGACAGATACTACAATTTCTATGTACCGGCAGTAAGAAGTGCAGATGCTCTTGTAAGCTGCTCTGATACTTATATAAAAGAGCTTGCTGATGAGGACAGATATTCTGACGGTGTATCAAACCTTATGAATCTTGAGAGATTAAAAAGTTACGGGATAACAATCGGTATGGACTACAGCCTGCATAATCCTGCCGCAACGGCAGATGAGACTACAAAACCCGTAAAATATCCTTTTTCAGTATATGAAAATGAATTAAAAGAAAAGCCTACTCTTCTTGACTATAAAACCGGCAAAGCGAAAAACAAAGCTTATTTACAGGAAATTCTGGGGAATAATGCAGCGGATAAAGAGACTGCTTTTAATAAATTTGTAGGCGCAAAACAATACGGATATCTTGAAGGTGACAAGAATGCATTTATATCAACATTTATAACCAGATATGACCCGCAGCAGAAAGGGGTTGATATTGCAATCAAAGCTGCAGAAATGCTTCTTGAAGAAGAAAAAGATGCGCAAATAATCCTTGCCGGACCGGATTTCAGCAAAGATTATGCTCTAATCAAGGAATATCTGGAAAAAGTTGTGTATAAATACCCCGGACGTGCTGTATTGTGTGACGGATTTATAAATAACATTTCCCAGTTCTATGCAGGCTCTGATACCGTAATGATACCGAGCCGCTTTGCCCCGTTTGAACTTGTACAATTGCAGGGTATGAGAATGGGCGCCGTTCCTATTGCGTCAAACTCCGGAGGACTTGCAGAAATTATTGTTGACCCGCTGGATGGAAATAATAACATTCTCGGTTTTAAGACTAAAGAATCTTTGTTTCTCTCAGAAGATCCTTACAGGGATTATTGTGATACAATAAAACGCGCGCTTGATGTTTACAAAAACGACCGCGAAAAGTGGGACAGAATTGTTTTAAACGACTTAAAATATAAACGTACGTGGGATTTACCGGCAAAACGATACATTGAAACAGTGTTTAATCCTAAAAATTACAGCTATATAAAAGATTTATTTTATCTTGATAAAAACTTTAGCGCCGGTGCAATTTCAGAAAACAGTCCGGAAAAAATGCGCAAGGACTTAGAATATCTTAAACACAAAGGTTTTACAGGCATTATACAAATAGATAATGAGAATACCGGGTTAAAGAATTTAGCTAAAGAGTACGGAATCAAATATACAACTGTAGAACTGGGCGATACTCCGGATGAAGAAAGTACGTTAAAATTACTGAAAACAGTAGAAAACGGAGATAAAAACTTTATAAACGAAACCGGAGGAAAAAATAATAAGTCAGTTCTAGCCTGTCTTTATCTGGCGTTCAAAACACTCGACAGCGTTGATAAAATATTAAAAAAAGTATGGTCAGACAGAGGAAATATTTTTGAGGAAGCAATCTGGGGTGACAGAGACAAGATAAAAAATATTATGACAAAACTATCAATTCTCGGTGAAAAATACCATCACGATGTATCAAAACTAACACTCGGAGAATTGGTTTCAATTAAGCCTGACCTGATTAATTCAGCAGATAGAAGAACAAGAGAAATCTTAGAAAAATTCAAAACTCTCTTTGCTCTAAAAGAAGTTGTTTATTCAGGCAGACATTATATCAAGTAAGATTGATATTTTATATTGATGTAATATAATTGGTTATGAAATTTAGATACTGTGTGTATTATATACAATATTAAATTTTGTAAAAATTTTTAACTGGCATGCCGGAATTTAAGCAAAAAAAATTTTTTTACATTCTTTATATATGTAGAAGGAGTTTCAGAAGGTGTTTGTAAATAAAATTAACGGTGTTTCTAATATAGGATTCAAAGCCTATCAGCATGTAAAGAATAATGTCGGCGAAACTATTATGAGGTTCAATTATCCTTATGACAGCGATAAAGAAAACTGCGAAATTCATATATATAAAGCAGTTCCGACTGAAAAATACGATTACAAACTCTCTGAAAAACCGATTGCGGTTATTAATTTGAAACCTGAGGGGGTAGATGTTAACCTGCAGGATATAACAAGTCTGGATAAAGATGCTCCTTTTGCATATAAAGTTGTAAGAAAAGATAAATCAACCGGAAATGTAATTTGGGAAGGTGCTGATACCGGTGTAAAAATCAAGCCTCAGAATGGTGAATATGTAAACAGGGTTTTCGTACACAATCAGGAAATCGTTGAACAAAAAGACAGCAGCGGAAAAGTTGTAAATGTTTATGAAGATTTCACAGGCGATCCAATAAGTAATTACACCCACACTCTTGTATCAAGAAAAGGTACAACACCTATAGTACAGGGTTCCGGTTATTTGATAACACCGGATTCATTGATGCCGGGGGCAAGATATGCAGGATTTGATGAAAATAATACCGGAGAGATTCTGTATGATAAAGATTACCAGAAAAAGATGGAAGGTGTAATCAAGAATTTCTCCAATATATATGGCGGAAATATTGCCGGAGCACAAAAAATTATACCTTACCTTAAAGAAAACGGATATAAATACGTTTTCTCAACTCCTATGGCAAACGGCTCTAAAGGCTGGTCTTTAGGGTACTGGAACAAAAATAACATGCAGGTTTCACCTAATATGGGGAATCTTGAGAATTTCTCCTCCTATTTCCGTGATTTGTATAAAAACGGTTTGAAATACGTTTATGACGGAACATTTACCTCTGAAGGTCTTGAAGGTATACATTTCCAGTATGCTTTAAGATGGGCTGAAAAAAATCCTCAGTCATATTACTGGTTTAGAATGACAGGGTTAAAAAATTCTAACCTCGGACTCGGCGTTGTTCCTAAGAATAAAGAAAATCTGCGCCATAGAATTGTAAATGCACCATATAATTATGAACTGCAGACAGACGGAACATATAAAAAAGTGCCAAACCCTAATTACAATCCTAATAAGGAGACTTTGTGCCAGATTTATGATGCTGCACAGGCAAGTGATAAACAGGTTAAAGCTCTGGACCAGGCTATTATAAACTATGAGAAACTGACTGAAGGAAAAGCTCTTGATATAAACAACCATGACGATACGGTTATAAACTTTATTTTCCAGATAAAACAGCAGGAATATGATAACAGAATAAAAGTTATCAATGAATTAAATAAAAAGTTCGGCAAAAATATTAACCTTGATACTGCAGACGGTACAATAATGGCAGCACAGTTTTCCAACTTCAAGATAGATAAGAAAACCGAAGGCGGATTTGTAACCTGGGACGCCAACACTGACATGGTTAAGATGAACTATCATATCTCCGGCTATGATGAAAAACTTCTGCAGGCAATTGTAAGCCGTTCGGAACGTGAATATGAAAGAATGCTTACAGTTAGAGGGTCGAAAGAAGTTCAGGATATGGCTATTCAGGCAGGTAAATACTGGACAGGAAAAGTTAAAGACATACAAACACTTTATACAGCGCAAACTGTAGGTTCTGCAAAATCCTCCGAACAGATTGATAAATTGATTAAAGACGGAAAACTTCCGCAGGAAGCAAAGCTGGACAGTAATATTTTAACAAATATTATTAACGGTCATTATCTGCTTTCGCCAAAAGGAGTTTTATCAAAAGATGATGTTACTGTAAAATCTCTAATGAAGCTTCCGCTTGATACTCTGGAATTTGGTGAAAATACTGTTGGCGTGTTATCTACTTCATATTTCTCAAACAGAGCGACTACAGATGATACCATCGGTGTTTCAAGATTTGATTTAATGAAGAAAAATAATCCGCATCTGGTTGAACCTTATGCAAAGAATTATAACAAAGTAAACAGTTTGTTTAATAATGAACTTAAAAACTTTGCCGATGCAGTAATTAAAAAAGCAAACGAATCTGCAAATGAAAAACTTCTTGATAATAGCGGAGATTATACCGAATACGGCGAATATGTAATGGAGCTTGTCGGGCAGGATATTGCAAGATATGCATTATTAAAATCTCTCGGCGGCGACAACTTTAAAACAAAAATTCTTCCTACCGGAGAAATAACATACGATTATGATAAATTGAGAGAAGGAACATCCTTAATGGCGCTCGGTATTAACGGTCATAGCCCGGAGGATGAAGCCAGAAAACTGGAAAATAAGATTGAAAAAGGACTGAACAATCTTTCTGACAGCGATATTTCTTATGTAGCTGAATCTATATCAAAACGCATTGCAGGAACAGATACATCAAGTTTTAGAATCGCAGAAGCTCTCGTTGACAGAACCGGTCTGGGACTTGACTGGAGACTTGATGCTGCAAAAGACGTTATGGATATGGACGCTGTTCGTAATGAAGACAATACATTTGATGACAATTGGGAAGATGCACTTAAATTCTGGGGCAGATTTGTACAGGCTGTCAAATCCGAAAACCCTAACTCATATATCGTTGCTGAACTTACTGATATTGAATTTTTGATGAAGGACACTTATGGCAACGGATATCCATACAGCGGCATGACAAATATCGGTCAAAAGTTCAACGGAGAGCCGGATGCGTTTGTTAAATTCTTTAATGAAACCGGTATAACTTCAGAAGCAGGATATTCTTACTTCTTTACAGATTTATTAACAAACTTTGCCCCTGCATTTGATAACGGAGAGGCAAGACCCGGTACTTATGACAGATTTATGCCGCGTTTTGATCTTCTGATGCAGACAAGAAGCGCTGATTATTTAAGAAACTTCTATACATTTATGGGCAACCACGATAAACCCAGAATGCTTCACGGACTTTCTGTTGATATGCCGCTGTTCTTCGCAAATCTGTTGAATGATTATCAAGACTTCTCTCAAAATCATAATTACAGACAGGATGCAATAAAAGTCTTAGCCGGAGCAAAATCTAATGCGGATATTCCGATAGAGCTTAGATTGAATGTTGATAACAATGATTACTTCCTTACTGTAAGCCCGAGAGCTGTTGCAAACAGTAAGCTCTTAATGGATGTTGTATACGAAGACAAAACGCTTTCTGATGAAGATAAAAAACAGCTTGTAGATGCAATGATTGATTTAACTTACGGCAACTATCTCGGTGAAGGCGCTACTGAAAACATGTTGAAAATCAGGATAAATGAAATTTCATCACTGGATAATGCTTTTGATGAAATACTTTATCTTGCCGGTAACAACGGATTAAAGCTTACTCAGGAAGAGTCCAATAAATTAAAAGAAGCTGTAGTTAAACAGGCAAATGAAACAGATTTATCCTCATATCTGGTACATGGAGATTTTGACTGGGATAATTTACCGGAAGGCGTCAAATCTGAGAATGAAAAATATGCGGCTGAAATCGTCGGTAATCAGCCGGATTACAAAAAATACAGCCTTTATACCATCCAGCTTGCAAGACTTCTTAAAGATTCTTATGCTAAAACAGGTCTCAATGAGAATGCAAAATCTCAGTTAGATAAAGCGTTCAAAGATTTTGCGGAAAAATATAACAAAGATATGATTGCATCTCATACAGAAGAGTTTAAGAAAATAGAAGATCCTGTAACTGCAATGAGAAAGAATGGTTATGCAGCAAAAGATCTTAAAGTTGCGCTTGATATGGCGGTAAAACAGGCTGAATATAAATCCGGGAAAGCTTTTGACAACAAAAAAGAAACAATAGACCGCCTCTATCAATCCGCTACAGAACCGGGAGTTGCAAAAGAAGCAATGATTATGGAATTTCTGAAAGCTCTTCCCGGTATTCCAACCGTATATTCCGGTGATGAATTCGGTATGACAGGTTTTGAAGAAAAGGCTAAAAACGTTTATCTGCAAAACAGAAACGCTCTTCCTTGGACTGAAGTTGATGAAGATTCTACAATTGGCAAATACAGAAGAACAATCAGAGATACAATAAACGGAACTTTAAAGGACAGATCTAACCCAGAGCTTGCTCCGCTTAATAACGGTACTCCTTATCCTCTGGAAGTTGCGACTCATTCAAGAACCAGAAGTGAAATAAAACAAAGACTAAATAAAATTGGCAGTGAGTTTGGTGAAATCGATAAGAAACTAAGTGAAGGTAAAATTACTAAAGCTGAGGCTGATAAACAGAAAAACGCTTTAGAAGATGAAAAAAGAGTTCTGACCAAAGACCTCGCAAAACTTGCTTACCTGATGCAGAATGCAAACGGTGATATCACTGTTTCAGTCTTTAATATCGGTGATCTTAATAATGTATCAAACAGATATAATTATTTCCAGAAATATGGTCTGGATACAGAGGAAAAACGTAAAAAATTCTTTGCGGAAAACAATATAGAATCAATTAATCCGGATAACCCGTATATTCCGATTTTACCTAAATCTGATCTGGATATGATTGTTATCGGCGCCGGTATTGCTATTCCTGCAGGGACAGTGTTTATGAACGCTAATGCTAAAGACAAGACTGAATATGTTGTAAAACAGGTCGGAAACAAGAAAGCAATTGTAAGAAAAGACGGCGGTAAAATTGTAATGGACGGTTTGACGGCGAAAAACGGCGTTATGATATTGAAAAAAATTAAGAATATAATATTCAAAGGACATCAGAATAAATATTCTCAATACAATTTTATATCAAATCCGTACAAACACAATGAGCCGGCTGCAGAAGGACAGAATTTGTCAATAATATCAAAATAAGAAAACGGAAAAGGGTATGAGAGTAGGGGCAGTAGGTACATTTAATACAAGTTATTATAATAAAAGCCGGAATATAAAACAGAATAGAGTTCATAATATAAACAGAGCTGATGTTGTTTCTTTTAAAGGACTGTTCAACTCTGAGCCGGATCTGCCAACAAGATTCAAATACGGTCTGGAGGCTCTGGATGACCAGTCGGTGTTTGTTGTAACGTCTGATGAAAAAAGCTCAAATATGATGCTTGAATTTTATGCAGACAAAATTGATATTCCTGTTATGAAAAAATATACACTTCCTGTTAAAAAAGGTGAGTTAAAGAATCAAGATGAATTAGCTTCTAATTTTGCAATATTTAAAAATGGCAGGGAGTATTACATTTTATCACTTGCAGACCATGATTTAAAAACAATGTTAGTTGCAAATCCAAAAGATAGTTTTGATGCAAAAAATAAGCTCTCTTCCGGTGACAAAAAATTATTGAAAGACGGCTATGCTATAGACACTGGCGAACTTTTTTTCTCGGAAAAGAATACTTTTGTGTTTACAACTCCGAATCAGCGTGGAGCTTCAAATGCAGAGAAATACTTAAAGGTAAACAATCTGACAAACTATAGCGATTTTAATAAAACCACAATTACAGCTCTTAAGGATCAAAAGAATCCGGGTATGGGGGAAAAAGGGTTCTTTTTCAGTGACATTGGCGGCTTGGATAATGTAATAGAAACTCTTAAAAAATATGTAGTAAGACCTATTAATTACCCTCAGGTGTTTGAAAATATCAGACTTAATAAAGGGATTCTTCTCTGGGGACCGCCAAGATGCGGAAAAACTCTTCTCGGGAAAGCTTTAGCAAATGAAGCGGGAGCTAAGTATACAGAATTTAATGCCAATGAACTAAAATCAGGGACGGTAGGAGCTTCTGAAGCTTCGATAAGAGCAGTATTTAAAAAAGCAGTTTCAGATGCACCGTCGATTACATTTATTGATGAAATTGATTCTATTGCGAAAAAGCGGGACGGCTCATCAAATGCGAGATTTGACGACCCTATGGTGAACCAGCTTCTCGGCTGTATGAGTGATTTAGAGAAAACGAAAGCTCCGGCATTCATTGTTGCGGCAACTAACCGTAAAGACTTGCTGGATCCGGCATTGCTTGCCTCAGGCAGATTCGGCTTGCATCTGGAAGTCCCGCTGCCTGACGAAAAAGGGTTAAAACAAATATTTAATATACATGCAAAAAATAAGCCTATATCAGAAGAAGTTTCGGCAGACGAGCTTGCAAAGATGATGTCCTCGCATAAATTCAACGGCTCTGATGTTGCCGAGATGGTAACAGATGCCTATTTTTATGCCCTTGAAAGATTGGGTATGTTTGAAAAAATGGACAATAAAACCTTCGGTTATGCGGATTTGCAGAAAATTGCAATAAGTAAAGAAGATTTCCATTTAGCAATGCAAAAAATTGTCAAACAGAAGATTTAACAAGTTCTCTTGCAGCTTCAATAGCTTTTACCTGAGCGTCCATATTATCCCAGAAATCTTCTGTATAGATATATTTTTTTACAATTCTTCTTGCCCACGAGCCTATTGCAATTCCCCAGTAATTAATTCCGCATATTTTTGCAAGTTCGGCAGTCTTAGAATTTGTTCCGCCTGAAAGGACTATATGGACAGGTAAGTTTGCATTCTGAATAATTTCAGCCATAGCAACCGCCTGCAGAGTTGTCTTATAAGTATCATCCGACCCGCTCATAGGAATTCCGTCAGCCTGAACAATAGTAGTATAAGGTTTCCTATGCGCAATCATACTTCTTATACGGCTTATAGCTTCTTTATTTCCGAAATATTCTCTATCTACACAAATTGAAGCATATCTAGGGTTACACTCATTAATCACATTCCATTTGTAATCCATATCCTGCCTGTCCTGCCCCATAACATGCAATTCAAGTATTTCGACCCCGTTTTCAACCATATAAGGAAGTATTTCTTCCACGTTAACATCTTTTTCATACATTGTCATAGCACCTGTAGGGCAAACTTTAGCACATGTACCGCAGCCGACACACCTCTTATCATTAACCGTAATTGAAGGATAAATAGCATCATTTGGACAGTTTCTCAAACACTTCCCGCATTTTATACAGACGCTTTCTTTAATTTTTGCTTTTGTAATATGCGGGTCGCCTTTAATACCCACACTCACACAAAAATGTGCAGAACCTGCTCCCGCAAGTTTAACAGCTTCTTTAGCTGCATCCAAAACATCTTTTCGGGCGGAAATATCAAAATACTCACATCCGGCTTTTGCATATACATAAACCAGACGTTTTACACTCTCACAATCTTCATTACCTGCACCGCATACAATTTTCAACATATCTTAAAATCCTATAGCGTAGTTAAAAATCCTTTTTTTTGCAGAATGTTGTGAGGACACCGTCGTATCAATCGTGACTTCCGGAGTTTCAATAACCTGCCCTGCTCTCTGCAGCATATTATTTTCCTGCAATGTTTTATCTACATTGTTGAATGACTTTAAAGTATCAAGCCTGTTTTGAAGCTCCTCATTTTCGTTATTCAAAATAACTGTTTGCCTGCTCAAATCATTTAATTTCATCTCACAAGAGATAACAAAATAATAGCTTACAATAACAACACCTATAAGTAAGCTCAAAATAACACAAAGCATTTTGTTAACTCTTTTTATCGCCATTTCTCTAACCAGATTTTCTTTCGGAAAGTACCCTTCTATTATACTATTAACAGCTAAATTTTGAACAGACTTATCAATAAAAGATTTCTTTTCTTTTATCGCGTACTCTCCTTTATATTCACCTGAAAACTTTTTAATAAAACTGTCTAACCCTGATTTATTGTTGATTTTTAAAGCCGAAACCAAAATTATACTCCTCTGCTCCCCGGATTCCGACCATCATTGTTACTAAATAGCCCTCGCAACTCTCAATTTTGCGCTTCGTGACGGCGGATTCTCCAAAATCTCCTTTTCACTCGCCATAATAGGTTTTTTATTAACTAACTCTATCTTAGGCGGCTGGCATTTGCAAATCATATCATTGCATCTGCACTTCTGGCTTTCAAATTTGAAGAATTGTTTTACAATTCTGTCCTCCAAAGAATGAAAACTTATTACAGAAATTATACCACCTTTGTCTAATAAATCCAATATGTCATGCAGTACAAAATTTACATTTTTTAACTCATGGTTAACTTCTATCCTAACAGCCTGAAACACTCTTGTAGCAGGGTGTATATGAGACTTAACCCTAGGAGTCGCAGAGATAATGATATCAGCAAGTTCTTTCGTTGTTCTAACCGGCTTTGACCTTCTAGTTTCAACAATCTTTTTTGCAATTCTTTTTGAAAAATGTTCCTCTCCATACTCACTGAATATCCTCACCAAATCATTTTCAGAATAAGTGTTAATAACATCATACGCGGAAAAATCGCTTTCCATGTCAAATCTCATATCAAGAGGGGCATCTTTAGAGAAAGAAAACCCTCTTTCTGCTTTTGTAAGCTGGTGGTATGAGGCACCGAGGTCTAATATTACTCCGCCGGTTATTCTCTCAATTCCGAGTTTATGCAATTCTTCTTTAATATTTGTATAAGAAGATTTTACAATAGTTAAATTCTTGTAATCTTTTAGCCGCTCTTTTGAATGTGCTATTGCCTCATCATCTATATCAAATGCTATCAACCTGCCGTTTGGCTGAATTCTTTTTAATATAAGTTCGCTATGCCCGCCGCCTCCGAGCGTGCAGTCGACATAAATCTTGTCGTCTTTACATTCCAGAGCATCGACGGCTTCATTAAGCATTACTGTATAGTGTTTAAAATCATCCAACCTTCCCATAATTATTATTGTACCAAATTGCTATATTAAGATTTGTAACAATTATTGCATACTTTCTAAAGTTTTTTTTATTTATGCCGTAAATAATAATGATAATAATAAACTTATACTGAATCAGGAGAAAATATGACTGAAATCGGCAATTTAGATTACTTATATCGTTTAGCAGGAAAGACTATTTCTTTTAAGGACATTGATACAGACGGAGATGGTGTAATATCTGAAAAAGAGTATAATTCCATGCTGGAAAAATTAGAAGCTGACTCCGTAGAATTATCCGGTAGCGGCAATGCCGACAAAACAGCTACTGAAGAGGAAGCAGCAATATTTGAACAGGTTACTTTAATGGAATCTTATATTAATGAGCTAAAAGCTCAAATAAGCATTGATTTCTGCGGAGAGAATTCAAAATACATAGCTGATATTACAACTGACTTAAAAGACTTTTTAAATGAATTTAAAAATAATTATTCAAATGATATTTCAGGAATGGCTGCAGCATTCAAAGAGGCATTACCGGCTAAATATGCGGAATTAAAGGCAATGTATTTGGCGGAGAATGCTGATAGTCTGGAAGCCAATGTACCTATTAATACTTATCAAGTAGATCCGGAAAAATTTGACACAAATGTTTTTGTCAATACCAGCATAAACAGTCTCCTAATAAATTATAAAGAACAATTTAAACAAGAAATTAGTACAAATTTAGAGCAGTATGGACTTTCATTTGAAGAAATAGAGAAGGTATTTAATAATGTATATCGTTACTCTATAGATAACTTGCCGGAAGATGCTATAACAACATCAACAGACATTTATTGGCCGTATGAAGAAACTACAAGTATAAATATTGAAAAATTTGCTGAGTTTTTTAACAAAAATATGGCAGAAGCACTTGAGGAAATGAATAAATCTGACAAAGATTTTGACATACTAAACATTGATACAAGTACAATAACAGGAAATTATTATGAATGGTTTACAACTAGCTATATGAACCAGGATTTTGTTGCTCCGCAAGTGCTCGAAAGCATTAAACCGGATATCAAAAATGAAGCAGAGAAAATGTGCAATGCTAACGGAATAAATTTTGATAATGCTAAATTTGAAGAATTATTAAACAAAACAGCTACTACGAGTTACTATGAAAATGTTCAGGAATTTTTGGAAAACTTTAAAGAAGAGTTTTCTTCCTGGGTATACAGTCAAATAGGCTCTGAAGTTGATAAGACAGAAGCCGTACAAGACATGCAAACAATGGCTTGTACATTGGATAAAGATGATATTCCTTCTTATATAAACGATTCTGCTTCTCCTATAAATGAATTACTTAGTTCGGAAATATTAAAAACAATTAAACAAAAAATATCAGATAAATTTGAAAAATACGGTCTCTCATTTGAAGAAATAGAGAAGGTATTTAATAATGTATATCGTTACTCTGTTGATAACTTGCCGGAAGATGCTATAACAATATCAAAAGACATTTATTGGCCATATAAAGAAACTACGAGCATAAATATCGAAAAATTTGTTGAGTTTTTTAACAAAAATATGACAGAAGCACTTGAGGAAATGAATAAATCTGACAAAGATTTTGACATACTAAACATTGACATGAGTACAATAAACAATATTGACTCCGGATTCTTTACAACATATTATATGAACGAAAACTTTGTTGCACCGGCACTGCTTGAAAGCATTAAACCGGATATTAAAAACGAAGCAGAGAAAATGTGCAACGCTAACGGAATAAATTTTGATAATGCTAAATTTGAAGAATTATTAGAGAAGGCAAAAAAAAGTAACTTTAACAACATTTATGAATTTTTAGAAAACTTTAAAGAAGAGTTTTCTTCCTGGGTATACAGTCAAACAACAGAATAAAAATTTAATTCAAAGTTATAGTTCCAGCATAAATGTGACAGGACCGTCATTTATCAGTCCGACTTCCATCATTGCCCCGAATTTACCGGTTTTAACCGGTATCCCGAAAGATTTTATTTTGGTTACAAACTCTTCATAGAGAGAATTTGCAATTTCAGGCGGGGCAGAACCGTCAAAACTCGGGCGGGTTCCTTTTTTGCAGCTTGCGCAAAGCGTAAATTGGGACACAACAAGCATTTCTCCTTTTATATCAAGAATCGATTTATTCATTTTGTCGTTTTCATCAGGAAAAATTCTTAAGTTTACAAGTTTTTGCGCCATTTTTTCTATTTGTTCGCTGCTGTCCCCTTTTTCTATACCGACAAGTGCAAGAATACCGGAATTAATTTTAGAAAAAAGTTTACTTTCAATTGTTACTGACGCTTTTTTGACTCTCTGTATTAAAACTTTCATTCAATCTCTCCGATTGCCTTGTTGATTCTTGCATTAATCGAATTAATTACAATTTCCGCATTATCAAAATAGGCTGCAAATTTAGTGATTAAGGTCTCAAGATTCTCCGGTTCAAAACTTTTTGACATCTTCATTGCATAGTCCAATTCGATTCTGTCTTTTGCAGTTATAAAATCAAACAGGGTATTTGTGTAAGCTGTGCTTAGTTTCAAAAATATTCCGGACACTTTTTTTAAATCTTTTAAAACCTCAACAGTTGCATTTTTGTACCTCTTAAAGTCATTGTTTAAGTTTTTGACAGACTTTTGCCCGTTTTTGACTTCTTCAAGAATGTTTTTGAGCCTAACGGTTTCCTGTTTTAATTTGTTTTTTATATCCGCAATATCAAACTTGTAATCAGATATGATATTCCTGTTTGAAATTGGTTTTGTATCTTTTAGCGCTTCTTCAAGCGGCATATTTTTGTATCCGTCAATTTGCGCGCCTTCAAGCGAGGTATTTATGAATTCTCTGTCATTAAATTTTTGTGCAAATTCACTCAGAGGTTTTATAAATGCGGCATAAACCGACTCTGTAGGAATTTGTCCGCCTTTTATGCTTTTTACATAATAAAGCGAATTGTTGAGATTTTTTAGTCTTGTTCTTGCAGCCTCAAGTCGTTTTTCCCGTTCAGGATAATTGCTCAGGGAATCTGCAAAACTGTCAAAATCTTTTGCGGTAATTTCCCAGCGGTTATTTTCTTTATTGAAACGGCATTCCAGGTCTTTGTATGCAGAATCTTTGCTGTAGCATTGACCTTCAATGTATGCAAGATCCTGCCCGACCATAACAATTTTTGAGCAGCCGAGAATTCTTGCGACATTCAGTGCCGTATAAGATACAGTTCCTTTAGATAAATACTCTTCTGTATTTTCGTTTATTATATTACTCCAGAATGAATTTACCGGCATATTGTCCGATATATGTGAATATATGTGCTTGAACTTAAATTTTCGTAAATTTATATTTGAAAAAGGCTCTGTTATAAAATTAACCTCTGATAAGTCAAGACCTTCTATTTGCTTTGAAGAGTCATAAGTTTCTATTATACAAAGAAAATCGGGTGTAATTCCGTGTTTTGCAAGGGTTTTCATTGCGGTTCCCACAACAATCAGAACAATATTATCTCTGTATTTTTTTATTGTTTCAATGTTTCTGTCCAATGTAGGTCCTGCTGATACAACAACAGCGGTTTGACCTTTATAAAAATCCTTAATTGAACTTAAAGGCGGTTCTTTTATGAGGTTTGGAATATTTTGGATAATGGTTCTGGCAATCGGAAAAAACTTCTGCTGCGTGTATTTTAAATCAAGATTATACCTTCCGATCATTCTTTGCAGTGTTTCTACCATTTCATTAAATTTTTGCGTATTCATATCCCGGTATGCAGGAGTTGTCAGCATAAGCGGAGTGTTTTTCGTATTGGATTTCTTATAAATATACTCACCTGTTTTTTCAAGGTTATCTGATATAAACACATTGTTTTTTAAAATATCATTAGAAAAATCCACAAGAGAAAAAGCAATTTTAAGAATATTCAAATCCGGCTCATACAAAATAACGGTTCCTGCTGAATTTGCAGAGGCGACTTGAAAAAGGTAGCCTAAACCGAGACCATAAACAAGATGTATTGCAACAGGACTGTTTGCTGCCATTGAGAAAATCTCTTTTGCTTCAGCTAACGGATTTTGCCTGTTATGCAGATAAGTATTTTTATAAACCAGATTATAAAATCCGTTTTCATTTACAAGCTGCGGGACATCACTGACAATGTGCTTTGCAATCCTCTCTGCAAGCTCTCTGTCTTTATTTGCAAGTGCTGTTAAATTTTTTTCAAGTAAATTCACACTATCTCCCTTAGTTTTGCTTTCCCCGAAGCTGTCCGCAGGCAGCATCAATATCTGCCCCGCGCTCTAATCTTACGGTAACTTTTTTGCCCGAATGTTCGAGCAGGTATTTAAATTTCATAATATCACTGCTTGATGGCTTTTTGTAATCATTTTCTATTACAGAATTATATGGAATCAAATTAATATTGGATTTGATCTCTTTGAGCCAGTGTGCAAGCTCTTTTGCAACTTCAAAAGTGTCATTGAAATTGTGGATAAGAATATATTCTATAGTAATTCTTCTGCCGGTTTTCTCAACATAATTTAAAAGCGCTTTTTTAAGTTCATCAAGCGGGTATCTGTTCTCTATCGGCATAATTTCCGCTCTTAATTTATGATTTGGCGCATGAAGCGATATTGCAAGTGTAGACTGCAAATCCATCTCCGCAAGCCTGTTTATCCCCGGAATTATTCCGCTTGTAGAAATTGTAATTCTTCTTGCGCCGATTTGAAAATCGTTGTTAAAAATCTCCAAGGCTTTCAAAACATTATCAAGATTCAAAAGCGGTTCGCCCTGCCCCATAAATACAATGTTTGTTACTTTTAAGCCCGTGTCTCTTTGAATAGTCAAAACCTGTTCTATAATTTCTTTATAGTCAAGATTTCTTTTAAACCCGCCTTTACCGGTCGCGCAAAATGAGCAATTGACAGCGCATCCGACCTGAGAACTTACACATGCCGTAAGGTTTGCCCTGTTATCAAATCTCATAAGAACTGTTTCAACACATTCTCCGTCCGGATATTCAACTAAATATTTTAACGTTCCGTCTTTACTGGTCTGTTTAACTTTGATTTTAGTCTCAGTAACAGAAGCAATTCCTTTCAACTGCTCGCGGAAATCTTTGGATAAATTTGTCATCTCATCAACAGTAGAGACGGATTTTGTGTAAATCCAGTTATGAATTTGCTTTGCCCTGAATTTTGTGGCGCCAAGTTCTGACATCAATTTTTCAAGCTCTTCAAGACTCATTCCCGATAAAATCATTATTGGAGCTTCTCCTTGTAAAAATCAATAATATCAACTTTTGCCTTTAAAAGCATAGCTTCATGTGCAATTTCATTCTTCCATTCATTAAATGAACAGGAGGATGGGAGAAGCTTAAGCGGATTGTGCGGAAAATCTTTGCAGATATCAGGTCTGTTTTCGTAGTCAGAGCACAAATTGTCTTTTAATTTAGGGCAGTAATAGTAATAAATTTTTTCGTCTTCAACAAGTTCATTCAGAAGCTTGAAATACTGCGGATTAGCTTTTTTAGCCTCTTCTTCGGTTTCATAAGGAACAAAGACCGATACAAAATCTTCCGAGAATTTATCCCCTCTCATTGCGCGCTGCTTAAGCTGGTTATATGAATATTCGCTTGTTGCCAGTTTACAGCAGGCAGCACACTTTGCGCAGGTATAATTATTTTTCTTATCCATCATATTTTTATATACGATTTTTAATTTCTGCCTGTAATCTCCGGAGAGGAATGTCAAAGCCTTAAGCTGCCATTCTCTATATGCGCAGTTCATCGGATAGGGAGAAAATATGTCTTTTTTCTCTATCTTGCAATCCTTAATCTGACATACAGCACAAGGATTCTCAGGCTTGAATCTATCAATTTCACGCCTTATACTCTCCGCTGCCTCAACAAAAATAGCTTCATAGTTATTTTTTATATTATCAAACTGTGAATTTAAAGAATTATCAGTATTGTTAGTATTATTTTGTCCGGTTGCGAAAAAATTATTCATACCATAGATAGTACCATAAATCCCCCGCTACGGCAATGAGAATAAACTATAAACCTATAGAATAAAAAGCGAAAGGGGATAAAATATATGGCAACAGAAAAATTACAAATATACAAATGTGAAGTCTGTGGTAACTTAATACAGGTGCTTATTCCAAGCTACGGGGAGCTTGTTTGCTGCGGACAGCCGATGAGATTGCAGGAAATTCAGCACGACAAATCAGAGACCGGAGAAAAGCATTCTCCAAAAATAGAATTCAAAGAAAACGAAAAAATAGTGACTGTTACATCTCATCCTATGCTTGCAGAACACTATATTCAATTTATAGAAGTTTATAAAAGAGATAAATCGGAAATGCACTTAAAATATCTGAATCCCGGTGATACGGCAGAATATAATATAAGCTGCATACCGGATGAGATTGAGGCAATAGAATTTTGTAATATACACGGTCTTTGGGGAGAAAACAACAATGATTAGCGATAAAATTAATGAAATTATAAATGAGCAGATTAATAAGGAATTCTATTCAGGCTACCTTTATCTTTCAATGTCGGCTTATATGAAGGAACTCGGACTTTTCGGCTTCTCATCATGGTTAAAACATCAGGCAAAAGAAGAGGTTGAACACGGTCTGAAACTTTTTGACTATCTGATTTCAAGAAACAGTTTTGTTACTCTTAAACAAATCAGAACGCCGGAGTTTGAATTTCACGGGATAATTTCAGTCTTTAATAAAATATATGAACACGAAAAATGTATCACGGAATCGGTTATGAAGGTCGCAAAACAGGCAGAAGAAGAATGCGACAGAACAACACTTTCTTTTATCGACTGGTTTATTAATGAGCAGATTGAAGAAGAGCAAAATGTTAAAGACATAATCAAGCGCCTGGAGCTTTTTGGAGATGATAAAGTCTCTCTTTACCTTATGGATAAAGAATTAGGAGAACGTCAATAGAGAAAAAAGGACTGTATAAGTCCTTTTTTCTTGTATTATTTTTATGTTTTTGATAAGTTAATTGTGTGTGTTTTATATTATCTAAAACATTGTAAATAAATGTAAAGTTCATGCTTTATAAATAGCAAAAAATATTTTTTCAGGAACTTTTAATATATAGGTACCAGATGGGGTTCGTATGATTAAAGCAATCAGTTCAGCAGATAAAAATGTGATGTTTAAAGCTAAGCCCGAAAAAGAAGAAAAGGGTGAGATGGAGTCCCGTATTCTTCCCAATACGCTAAAAACAAGGCTTCGTCAAAAATACCAGAAAACATCAAACGCATTTCTCCAGTATCCGATAAAGGGTTTACAAGGAGATGTAAACTCAGATTTTTATGAATTTTTATCAATGGGAATAATTCCTTATCTTGTCGGAAGCGGCATGTTTATGGGGTTATTTAATCTTGTAAATAAACACCTGACTCCAAAATCACGTGTAGCAGCCGGTATTAACGGTAAAAAAATGGCACTGGGCGTAGTTTTATACGGACTTATGAAAACATTATCTCCGGATTTAGTTACACGTCCTGTATACTGGGGAACCGGAGTTGATATTGAACTTCCTATAGAACACGTTTATTACCCTCTGCCTAAAGAACCGGGTGAGGCTGCAAGAATTATTCCGCAGGTTCAGCAGAGAAAAGTGTATGACTCAAGAGAATTCTTTAGAAAAGATCTTATTCAAAAAGATATAGGCGTACCTTATTATGATAATATTGCCAAGAAACTCGGACTTGGTGAGGATTTGAATGATTCCGTAACAGAAACAACCCCTATAATTCAGAATATCATTTCAACAACCAAGACTGCAAAAAGTCTCTCATCTTACGCCTGGGCAGGTTTAGGAGTCGGGCTGGCAGCTCAGGATTCCTGGGAAGATTTCTTTACGTCAATATCAAACAGAAGGCGCCATATTGCGAAACCGGGTGAAGGTTTTGGCACAAAGATGGCATCAAGAATGAAGAATTTTGGAATAAATACTTATGAAATTTCAAAGACATTCCTTAAATCCTTCGGAAAGTCGTTTAAGACTCTGTGGACAGGAGATCCGGGTAAATCAGGCTTTATGAAACATGCCGGAAAAGCCTGGATGTTGTTTACAGCAGCATTAACTGTCGGTACAACGGCAAATGTAATATATAAAGCAAAACATATGGGAAAATTGGCAAACAAAGATATTATGGATAAGTCCAAAGAAAGTACGGTGATTTAGTATGGCTATAACTCCAGTACAACCGAATATTGAAAATACTAAGTCTCATAAACCTTACAAAGATGCAAAAGGGGCTGTAAAGACTTCCGGCAATACAAAACCTCTTGTTCCGGAAGGTCATCTGGTTCACGACTCTATTGTGACAGTACCTAAATATTTTATAAAAGACAGAGCGTATGATATTAAGGCTGTTAAAGACGGGCTTGCAGGTAATGCAAATGACCACCAGCTCGGCAGGCTGAATGATGTAGGGCTTGCAATGGGCGGTTTGGGAATCGCTACAATGCTTGCTGCAAGAACTAAGAATCCTATGCTCAGATTTATGGAATACGCCGGACTCGGGGCTTTTCTCGCATCAATGTCATTATTCCCTCTTATTGCCATAAAAGCGCCGTCAAGAATTATTCAGGGATTTGATGTAGGGAAAGAATATATTGATGATCAGGGACGTAAAAAATCTGTACTTCAAGACCCTAATTATATTCCGTTTGATATGTATCAGGGAGATTATCCGGGTGAAGATCTTGATGTAATCGGCGACAGAATGGGAATTCCTAGAGGAATTAAAAACCGCCATGATTTGATTAAAGAACAAATGAGAAAAATCGGTATCCAGACAAATACCCTCTGGATGCTAACCGCCGGCTTTGCAACTCCTGTTATTGCCGCATTGATGTGCTGCGGGTTGGAAAAACTGGTTGCACCGGCAGTGGAAAAAGCAAGAAATCAAAACTACAATACAAAAATCTCCCGGGCTTTGCATAAAACTTCTGAAATGAGTGAACAGGTAGATAGCATAAAGCCAAACAAATTAAGCAAGGAAGTTGAAAGTATTTTAACAAACTATAAAGGCAAGCAATTGCCAAAAGTTGAGTATGAAAATTTGTTATCTCTTTTGACAAAAGATATGGATGCTAACGCCGCAGAAGGTATTCAGGCGGATTTAGCAAAAATATTCAATCCTGATAATAAAGGCGCATATTCTATTAATGATAACTTTGCTGATGATCTTGTAAGAACAATAAAAACTAATATACCGTCACGCAATAAAGCAATTATGGAGCGGGTTTTTGTTCCGACATCTGCTGAGGTTGCGGATATAGTGAAAAAATATAACGCTGACGGTATAACAGAAGAAGAATTGGCTATGATAAAAGGCGAGTTTAAGAATTTATTTGATTCTAAGATCGCTAATGAGTCCGGCATGTCTAAAGAAGCTTTAAAAGCATATCAAAACGATGTTCTGGAAAATATTTCAAAGAATATTAAATCAAACAGTGCAAAATATGTAAATAACGAAAATATTAAGGATGTAACAGATTTTGCAAAAGTTTTAGGCGAGTTTAAACAGAATCAAAAAGTTCTTGATAAATGTAAGTCGTTTAAAGTTGAGTATGCGCCGGAAACTGTTATAGCACGCTCTTATAATAAATTTGAAAATACCTTGCTGGATGTTCTTGGTATTAAATACAAAGATTTGAAACAGATGAGAGAATCCGAAAGTTACGCTAAGGAGATTGTTGAAAGACAATTAAACACTTTGGTACAGGATGAGGCTAAATATAAAGATGCAGTAAATAAACTTGGCAAAGTTATGTCAGAGATGGAAATTAATCTTAACGGGCGTTCAAATTCAGAATCTCATCTTAAGGATTTGATTACCGGTATAGAAAATAACTATAATAACACTGCAAAACGCCTTAATACAATCGGCAAATTCAGTAATACAATTGATAAACTGGTAAAAGAAGATGTGGCAACATTGTCAAATTCAGTTGAATCAAGACAGGAACTCTTTGACCTCTTAGACGGTGTAAAGACAGATAAATATGCCGGCAAGGATTTCTGGAGTTTACCGCCTGCTGAACGTCTTGAGTTTACAAAGTATAATGCAAGAGGTGTAGGTTCTTCTAAGAATCAGGAAATTTCCAGAATTATAGAAAGATATCAAGGTGCAAAAAACTCTTTTAACAGAGTTCTGCATTTATTTGATGCATATAAGCGCCCTCTTCCGGAAGGCGGTTATGAAAAAGAAGTAGCAAAATTCGGCAGAGATGCAATAATTGGGGCTACTTCATCAGAACATACAATGAAACTCAATACAATTAATAATCCTGAGTTTTATAAAGATGTTATGAGAAAGACCTGGAGTCAGAATCTTGCTGATGCTACAGAAAACGGATTGAAGGGCTATAGTGATGTAGCAGCGGGAGATGTTTCCGGCAGATTAAAGAAATATATAAAGAGATTTCAGGATATCATGAGCAATAATGATATTGATTTTACAAAACCTTATCATCATTTAGATACAAAAGTTCTGGAGCAGTATACAAAATCCGAGAAGACAAGAATGTCTAAATTTAACCTCGTTGCCCAAAATACTCTTGATATGGTAACGAAAGCTTCTGAGAGAAGATACGGTAATCAGAAGTGGGCAAGAATAGCCTCTGCAATAGGCGGCAGCGTAGTCGGTGCAACTATACTCGCTCAGCTTGGCTTTGGTAAAATAAGAAATCCGCAGAATATTTTCAGGAAGGTGAGCGAAGATGGAAATAAGTAGAATTATCCCGATTAATTTCAAAGCATCTGCAATACAGCAGCAAGTTCCGGTAAGTAAGCCTGAAACTCCGTCAAAAAAAGAATCCGGCGTAACTTCCGGTTATCTGGATAATCTTGCCAGAATTAATGCGCCTGCCGTACAAAAGGTTGATGCAAACAAAAAAGAAATCAAACCTTACAAAAACAATTTAAGAACAATGGTTCGAAACAATCAGTCAGTTATGATGGCAATTGTTCCGAGAACCTTTACAGCGCAGGATTTGAACGGTGATGATAAAGTTACCTTGTCAACCGGTGAAAAAAACGGAACATTATTGAGCGCAATTTCAAGATTGGATGAATTAAAGGCAGATGGTATTAATACTATTCATATTCTGCCAATACATCCGACCGGAAAGAAAAATGCAATGGGAACTGCCGGATCTCTTTATTCACCTGCAAAATATGTTACAGAGGACGGACGTCTCGCAATTGATCCAATGCTTATAGACAAAAACGATCCGAGAACTCCTGATGAACAGTTTAAAGCCCTTATTGACGAGTGTCACAAACGAGGAATCAGAGTGATGCTGGATTTGCCGAGCTGCGCTTCGGTTGATATGTTTGAGGCTGAACCTGAATTAATGGCATACGGCAGAAACGGAGAAGATAAGACTCCGCAGGGATGGGCTGATATCAGAATGTTTGAGCCTTGGGCAGACGAAGCTGACAGAACTTTGAATCCTAAATTACTGGAAATGCATAAACAGTACGTTGATGCTTGTATAGACCTTGGTATAGACGGTATAAGAGCCGATGTTGCAAGAGCGAAACCGCCGGAATTCTGGGATATATTGATTAAGCATTCTCACAAAAGAGACCCTGAATTTGCATGGCTTGCAGAAAGCTATACATATGAATGCGCATCTCCGATGGTAAATATGCCTTATGACAGACCGGAAGACCTTTTAAGAGCCGGTTTTGATGAATACTACGGGCAGTATCATATTTTCCACGACTGGAAAAATGCTACAGAGTTTAATGATTATGTTAAATTTAATCTGGATTTGTCTCACAAACTGCCGGCAGGTAAGAGTGTTATTGGCTCATTCCTGACGCATGACGACAGCTCTTCTATGATACACGGCGGAGAAAATTTCTGTAAACTTACAACTGTCTTGCAGGCAACAATTCCGATGTGTAATCCGTACTTTATTGACGGCTTCCAGACAGGCGACTACTATGACTATAAATACAGAAATACGGATAACATAGAAACATATACAGGTAAAACATTGATGAACGAACACCGTTATCGTCTTGCATTGTTTAATTTATCAAGAAAACCGGGCGGAGATCATCCTGATATAGAACGTGTGATGAAAGGCGTTCTAAAGATGAGAAATGAAAATCTTGACGTGCTTGCAGACAGAAACAGCAGCTTCATTGAGCTGGATAAACGTGAAGATAAAAATGATCAGATTATAACTTATGCAAGACACAACAACGGCAGAACGCTTCTGGTTATTGCTAATAAAAATCCGAACAGGAATGTAACCGGCGTTATTGAGATTCCGGGCTTAAAAGAAGACCAGAAATTGAAAAATATGATTCCTGAGTATGGAGATACAAGCGAATTTCAGGCATCTAAGAACGAACTTCGCGTAAACCTTGCTCCTGCTGATGCTTATGTATTTGAGATTGATACTCCGAATATAGAAAAGGATAGAAAAGGACACGTTTTCAAGCAAAAAGTCCATGACTAATTATTAAGCAAACATTAAATAAATTGCGAAAAAAGCAGAGCCGGTAATAAGCCGGTTTTGTTTTGCGTATAAAAACAAAAAACCTGAATTTAAATTCAGGTTTTAATCTCATTTCTTCAGTTTCACTAGCCCATGTAAGCGCCAGCGCTTTGTGCTGCGGCTGCCTGAACGTGGATGCTGTTTTTCTGTAATTTTTCTTCCATTGACATTGGACGTGCATTTCCGCCATCATGCTGGTTATTAAAGTCAAAAACGCCCCATGTTCCTTGTGTACCATGCATACCGCTTGTTACTTCCGGTCCTGCCATATATTGCCGTCCTTTCTTATATCATCGTATCTACTGCTTATGTATATATAAAGTTTTTTTAGAAAGAACAATTTCACCCTTTGCAGATTTCTTTACAAATCTTTACACTTCTTTTCTCTTTCGGACTTGTTTATTTTTAAGCAGCAGGGTAAGTGCAATTGCTACAGCCATTAAAAGAGCAAGTACAGTAAAGATGTCAAAGAAGGCTGCAAGTCGTGATTGTGCAAGAAGCTGCTTGTACAGAGTACCTTCTGCCTTTCTTGCGGCAACTATAGACGGGTAATATACGGCAAATTTATGCTGCAGTGCATTCAATTTCATTAAGTACATGTGGTTGTGCGGTGCAAGATTTTGCACAAAATACCCCTGATACACCTGAGATACTCTTGCAATAAAGGTTGACGCAACCGAGGTTGAGACAGCGGTTAAAATGTTTTTAAACAGTGCGTGAAGTGAGGCTGCATCAGCGTTTTTTGAGGCAGGAAGAGTTTGAAAAGACAGAGCAGTTATCGGTACAAATGCTGTAGGAACGCCGATACAAAGAAGAATATTAGGTAGTATTATACTTTCCATTGAAGATAAAGGATTCATCTGGGTTAGCATTAAGAGTGATGCTGCAATAATGAGAAATCCAATAATTGCAAGCAGCCTGCCTTCAACATATTTAGAGATTTCACCGACTACAAGCAAACCGATAAGACAGATTAAAGCTCTCGGAAACATCAAAAGCCCTGACATAGAAGGGCTGTATCCGATAAGACTCTGGACAAACATCGGAACTAAAAGAAGTGTAGAATATATGATTACATTAATAAAAGCGCTAGTAAACGTTCCGAATAAAAAGTTTCTGTCCTTAAACACTCTTATATCAATTACCGGATACTTGTATTCAAGCTCCCATACATAGAAGAACACAAACGAAAATATACATATACCTGTAAGCCAGCAAATCCAGGTTTCGTCAAACCAGTTATGCTGCTGTCCTTTATCCAAAACCACCTGCATGCAGCCCATTGCTATAACGATAGACAAATAGCCTAGGTAATCAAATTTTTTGTTATATTTTTCTTTCTCTGTCGGTTTATCGTCAGGGACGAGGAATTTAATCATAATTAGAGAAAGTATACAAAGCGGTATATTCATTATAAAAATCCACTGCCATGAGTAATAATCCGTTAAATACCCGCCTATAAACGGACCCGCAAGCGGAGAAAACATTGCAGCAACCCCGAACAATCCCATTGCAACCCCTCTCTGCTCAGGCGGAAAAACTTCCAGTAAAACTGCCTGACATAGAGGTAAAATACTTCCGCTTCCTATACCCTGCACAATTCTTGCAGCAATTAATGCCTGCAGGTTCGGGGCAATAATACACAGCAGGCAGCCAAGCGCAAATACAATAATACTGTATATAAACAGGAGCTTTTTCCCCATGTATCTTACCAGATACCCTGTTACCGGAAGCATTAACCCGCCGGATATTATGTAACAGGTGATAACGGTGTTTGCTTCGTACTGCGTTGCGCCGTAAAACCCTGCAATGTGCGGCTGGCTTACGTTTGTGCCGGAGGATGCCGCAAGAGAAAGAAATGACGGCAAAAGTACTGCAATTGCTATTATATACGGATTAATTTTCTTTTCCATCTTTGATTCTGACCTTTGGAACAACTGACATACCCGGAACTATATTGTATTTTGAGATATCTTCATCAAAGACAATCTTAACAGGAACTCTCTGTACAATTTTTACGTAACTGCCGACAGCATTCTCTGGCGGGAACAAGCTGGATTTTGCGCCTGTCGCTCTTTGAATACTTTCTACATGCCCTTTGAATCTTTTATTAGGGTAAGTGTCAACCTTTATTCTTACGGGCTGTCCGGCATGCATGTTCGTAAGCTGAATTTCTTTAAAATTAGCAACAACCCAGACTTCTTCCGGAACAATATTCATCAATGGCTGTCCGATGTTTACATAATTTCCTTTTTCAACACTTCTGGCTGCTATTTTTCCGTCCTGCGGAGCGTATATTTTTGTGTATTCAAGATTTAATTTTGCCTGCTCTACTTCAGCCTCCAGTCTTTTAATTAACGCTTCATCAGCTTGCGTTTTTGCTTTATTTGAATCCAGAGCGTGTTCTGACGCTTTAGAAGTTTCCATTGCTGCATTGTAGTCGGCTTCTGCTACTTCTAATGCAGTCTTGCTTTTCTCATAAGCCTGTTTTGATACAATGCCGTCTTTATACAAATCTTTATATCTTGCAAAATCTTTTTGCGCAAAATCCAGTTTTGATGTTGCGGAAGTAATGTCTTCATAAGATTTATTTACTCTTGATGTGCTTTCATCAACCTGTTTTGTTGAAATATTCAATCCGGCTTTGGCTTCGGCTAACTTTGCTTCTGCCTGTTCAAGAGCCACCTGAAAATCTTTCGGGTCTAACTCTACGAGCAAGTCTCCAGCCTTAACCTCCTGGTTATCATCCACAAGCAGATTAATCACAGGCGCTGCAACACGCGGCGCTACGGAAACAAGCCTTCCTTCCACAAAAGCATCGTCTGTTGACTGGTAGAAGGTCGAATGTATAGCTGCTGAAATTCCCATAATTGTAAGAACTATTGCAGTTAAAGTCGGAACTACAACCCTTTTCTTTTTGTATTCAGGACGCCTTTTCTTTAATCTTGCTTTTGCTTTTTTTATAAATTCCTTATCGTTTTTATCTTCATGTTCTCTTTTTTTTGCCATAATATCACCTAATTTTGCATAATTACCAAGTCTTTTAAATTTCCTTCCATTTTATCCAGTGTTATCAAAAAGCTGTCGATTTCAGCTTCCGAAATATTCCGGCTTATGCTATCCCAGATGTTTAAAATGGATGGAAGAACTTTATTACAAATTTTTATTCCGGCTTTTGTTATATACAATTTTTTAACCATTCTGCCGTCTTCTTTATCAGTAGCTGTTGTAAGATAATTTTTCCCTTCAAGAATTGATACAATTCTTGTGATATTCGGACGGTCTTTCAATGTTTCTTGTGCAAGCTGCCTTAAATACATTCCATTATTTATTTTAAGTGTATAAAGTACAGTAAATTGTTCCGGCGTGATATCAAACTTGTCCTTCAAGAAAGTCTGTATTGCGAAAATCTTAGAGAGAAGCCCGATACGGGATAGTCTTAACCCAATTTTTTGTTGTAATAAAATTTCTTGTTCCATAATTTTCTTTGTGTTATCATGATAACACAAGAAGGATAAGTGTAAATATGACATTTAAAAAATTTTTAACAATATTAATTTTAACCCTGACAATTCCTTGCTATGCAAAGGAAAATACAGATAAATTTAATTATATTAATATGGATTGGTGGAAAAATTACAATGATGAAATATTAATTGAACATTTTCAAACATTGTATGAGAATAACCATGACCTGAAAATTGCAGCGCTAAAAGCTAAACAGGCAGAAGAAAATATTCGTCTTGCAGGAGCAAACCAGCTTCCGCAGGTCGGATTTGACGGAACTTTTTCAAGGGTTTTTAGAGGACCAAGGACTCAATTCGGCAATACTGTTATACCTAAATACATTCAAAATGAGATTTTTCTTCCCCTGAATGCTTCTTATGAAATTGATATCTGGGGGCAGAATTATTTAAACCGCAAAAGTGCAAAGAAGCAGAAAGAAATTATTGATCAGCAGGAAAGAGCCGCTTATATTTATCTAACTTCAACTTTCGCTGCTAATTATTACAATTTAATAAAGATGGATGAACTAAAGATTAATCTTGAAAAAATAATTGAGCTTCAAAAAGAAATTGTCAGCATGACTGAGAGAAAATATAATGCCGGTCTTGCTTCAATTAATGAAGTATTAAACGAAAAGCAGGCGCTTGTTAATTTTGAAAAAGATTTAAATACCCTGAATGAAAATAAAAAATTGTTAAACAACCAGATGACAGTTCTTTTAGGCTTAAATACCGATAAAGAAGTCGAGCATTCTAATTTTGATTCAATAAGTTATCCTGAAACACCTGATTCTATTTCTACTGTTGTAGTTCAATACAGACCGGATCTTTTGTCTGCAGAAAGTTACGTAAAAAAAGTCGGGTTGGATGTAAGAGTTGCAAGACGCGAGTTTTTGCCTAAGTTTATTTTGTTCGGCAATATAGGGTTCAATGCCTATAACTGGAACAGAATCTTTGCGGGTGAGACCTTTTTGGCTAACGCAGGAATAATGCCAACCTGGAATATATTCTCCGGCGGAGCAAAGCTTGCAAGATACAGAATAAATAAATACGAATACAAAAAAGCAGTTGAAGAGTATGAAAAAACTGTTTTAACTTCTATTCAGGAAGTAAACGATGCTCTGGTTGAATCAAAAACAACAAAAGCAAACCTTGTTAAAGCTGACGAAGAGTTTAGTCTTGAAAAGGAAAAACATGAACTATCGGAAAAGCAATTCAGTATAGGAGATTCTTCCCGTCTTGATGAGATGAAATCCGAAGTTAATTTATACCTTGCAAAACAGAGAAACATTGCCGCAAAAATCGACAATGTTATCTCTACAATTTCGCTATATAATGCCGTTGGCGGCATTGATTACACAAAAGCAGAAACTCTTACCTTATAAATAAATCAAGTTTATCTGCGAAACAAGAATCTTCTAATATGCAATTTTTCTGCAAGTATCTTGAGATTTTTCCGTTATTCTTGTAAAGCAGCACATACGGTAAATTAGGATATATATGGTGTTTTTTGTTAAATTCTTTTGTATCTTCAGATGCGATATCAAGTAAAACAAAATTGTATGAATCGGAGAATTGAGCCTCTTGAGCTTTAAATTTGCCTATTGCGTCAGAAACTCCGTCAGCCCAGTTTGCATAAATAAGTAAAGCCATTGGCTTACTGTCGTTCATTGCTTCCGAAAATGTCATAGCTTTAGTAACTTGAGCACTTGAAGCAATAGAAAATAAAACCAGCATAGATAATAAAACTTTTTTCATTTTTTTCATCCTATCTTTTAGAAATGCGAATTTATACTTTTTAGTATAAATTCGCAAATTGTAACAATTTTATTCAGCTTTGGACAATATATCCATTTCATCGGCAGAAGCATATGCAGAGTGGCATCCGCAATCACAGTAGATTACTTCACCTGTAGTTCCGCTTGAAAGATCTGATGCGAGATATAAACCGGCTCTGCCAACATCTTCAAGAGAAACATTTCTCTTCATAGGAGCACGCAAAGTTGCAGCTTTCAGCATCTTGGAGAAACCGCTAATTCCCATTGAAGCAAGCGTTTTTACAGGTCCTGAAGACAGGCAGTTCACACGAATACCTTTGCTACCTAAATCAACTGCTAAAAATCTCATAGCTGATTCAAGTGCAGCTTTAGCAACACCCATAACATTATAGCTTGGAACAGAAAGAACAGAGCCAAGATAAGTCAGAGCAAAAATTGAGCTGCCTTCATTCATAATCGGTTCAGCATTTCTACAAACTGTAACCAGTGAGTAAGCACTAACCCCGAGAGCAATATCCCAGCCTTCTTTTGATGTATCAACAAATCTGCCCATTAAGTCCTCTTTAGGAGCAAAAGCTACTGCATGAACAACAAAGTCTAATTTACCGTATATTCTTTCACATTCTTTAAACACAGCTTTAACTTCATCTTCTTTAGTAACATCACAGCTCATAATAAGCTTAGCATTCATACTTTCTGCAATAGGTTTAACTCTTTTTTCCATAGCTTCACCTGCATAAGTAAATGCAATGTCTGCACCTTCGTCAAATAACTGTTTCGCAATACCGTATGCTATACCGTGAGTATTGGAAACACCAAAGATTATACCTTTTTTCCCCTTCATTAATTCCATAAATAAAACTCCTCTTAAGCTAATTTACTAAAATATAGTATCAAAAAAATAAAATGATATCAAGCTGTAAGCAATGATGCTGAATATAATCCACGTTAACAAGCCAACTTTGGACAACAATAAAAAAGCGGGTCAAAGCCCGCTTAAAATACCTTATTTAATTCAAAATCTCTCTCGTTTCTCCCTGGAAACTATGCCTTGCTTTCGCCTTTATCTTTGACTTTTTCTGCCTCTTCTTTCTCTTTCTCTTCATTTGCTGCTTTGTCTGCATTTTCTTGTTCTTCTACATACATTGTAGCAAACTGCTCATACAAATCAGTATCAGCAAGAATTTCATCCAGCTCCAAATATGCATTTTCATCTTTATTTGCTTCAACATATTTATCTCCGCCGATTTCAAACTTTTGAGCCTGAGCCTGAGTTAATTTATCAGCGCCTATTGTTTTTACTATAAAATTCTTTAAAACGTTTGCATTAATGTTAGTTGACATAATTTTGTCTCCTTATGTTTTACTCATCTTACATATATTAAAAGTATATAAAATTTATCGAATTTCAGTAAGAGAATAAATTGTTACATTTCTTAATATTTTAAACCCCTCACCCGAGTTTCTAAGCTTTGCTCAAGCTCAACTTGAAATCCTTCCAACTTCCACAAAGGGCGAGAAGAATGCGCTAATTGGACGCCTATAGCGTGTTCCTTCCCCAATCGGGGAAGGTTAGGATGGGGAGCAACTTGGTTAGTTTTGAGCTCATCTCACTTGAGGAGAGAGGGATAGTGCGCTCACCTCTCCGGTCGGGGAGGTCGCAGTTGTGCGAGCGTGAGCGAGCTACAAATGCGGGTGGGGTTCAAACTTTTTTGCACCTCTCCCGCATCCGTAAATTTTATCTAAGGCTCCCTTTCAGAATTTCTAAGCTTTGCTCGATTCAGCTTGAAATTCTTCCCACTCGCACAAAGGGGCTAAGCTAAGGAGCTGAAGGAACGCAAGGGAAAAATATACTAAAGTGCTTCCAGAGCGGCAATCTTCATAAGTTTTACATCAGGAGTCCTGCCCGTCCAAATTTCCAGCGCGCGCTCCGCCTGATAAATCAACATATCCAGCCCGCCGATTGTCCTTAACCCGCGCTTTTGTGCTTCCTGAATCAAAACAGTTTTTACAGGGTTGTAAACAATATCATAAACTATTGTTTCAGGAGAAAGTTTATCTAAATCTTCCCTTTCCAGCGGCATTTGATCTGCCATAAAGCCTTTCATCCCGATTGGTGTTGCGTTAACTACGATCGCAGAACCGGAAAGCGACCTTATATTCTGAATCTGGTAGACATTAAAAGTTATATCCGGAAATTTTGCGCGAACATAATCAAGAGTCTGTTTTGAGTTAATAATATTCCTTGAATAAAAATCTATATTTTTAATTCCGCGTTCAGCAAGCCCGACAACGGCAGCCCTTGAAGCTCCGCCGGTTCCCAGAATACTGGCAGTCTTACCATTCAAGTCGATTTCAGCAGGAATTGCTTTCTTAAACCCGTAGATATCAGTATTATAACCGTGAAAAGACTTATCCTCCATAACCTTTACGGTATTAACACATCCTGCAATGTTTGCATAATCATCAATATCCTCAAGAAAAAGTGACATTGGAACTTTTAAAGGTATTGTAACATTAAACCCGTTATATCCGTTCGCTTTTATATATTTAATCCGGTTAATCAATTCCTCCGGCGGAGTTTCCATTACATCATACTCACCGCCAAGCCCGATACTCTCAAGCCCTGCCTTCTGAATTACAGCAGAAATCGAATGTCCTAAAGGATACCCTATTATTCCTAATTTATACATATCTTTCTCTCCCAACGTAAAGATATTATACACAAGATTTGATAAAAAAGATACCTACTTAATATCAATAACACTAACCCCGTCGCCGCCTTCCGTGTCCTCACCGGCTCTAAATTTAGCTACATAAGGTGACGTTGATATAAAGTCTCTTACAGCAGCCTTTAGCGCCCCTGTTCCGTGCCCGTGGATAATATAAACCGGTGAAAGGTTTGCAAGGCTTGCTTTATCAAGATATGCCTCCAATTCATCAAGCGCTTCTTCCACTCTTTCTCCTCTTAAATCAAGAGTATTGGAAATATCATATTTCTTTAAAGAAAAAGAAGTTTCTTTCTTCATTGCACCGAGAGGAAGATTAACTTTCTTGGCAAGCTGAGGATTGTAAACCGCAAGTTTGTCCTTCTTAACCTTCGTTTTTATCATTCCCATTTGAATATAAAGCGCGTCGTTCTTGTCAGGCAGCGAAAGAACCGTAACCAGTTGATTCAAGTCTTTTATCATAACTTTGTCATTAACCTGAACCTTATCCCAATCAAGTTCCGTGTATTGTTCTTTTTCTTCGAGTTCGTGCATATCCGAACGGAAATTCTGTTCTAATTGTGCCAAGCGTGCATAAGAACGCCTTGCAATTTTTTCGGACTTCTCGCGCCTTAGCTCAGTCAAAATTTCTTTTATCTCTGATTTTGCTTCCTCAAGCTGACCTTCAAACTTGTCTTTGATTACTTTTAGAGCTTTTTTCTTTTCTTTTTTATGCTCACTCAGTTCCTTCTCATAATGTTTTTTTAACTCATCTGCTTCAGCATTCCTGGTCTCAGCCTCTTTCAGATTTACATCCAGTCTCTGCTGCGTATCCTGCAGCCTTTCTACAACAAGGCTTGAAGTATCCCGCTGGGTAATTAAAAGTTCTTTCGCTTTCCAAACCAAATCTTCAGGCATACCTAAGTTTGATGCAATCGCAATTGCATTACTCAAACCCGGAATTCCGATTATTAACTTGTAAGTTGGAGATAAAGATTCTACATCAAATTCTACACTTGCGTTCTTGAAATACGGATCCGTGTATTCTAAAGTTTTTAACTCGCCGTAGTGGGTTGTAATAATTGACTGAGCCTGTTTTGAAGCTAAATCCTTCAAAATAACTTCCGCAAGAACCGCGCCCTCTTGAGGATCTGTTCCCGCACAAAGTTCATCAATTAATACAAATGTATCACTGTCAGATAGTTCCATAATATCAATTACATTTGTCATATGAGAAGAAAAGGTGGATAAATTCTGCAAAATACTCTGCTCGTCACCGATATCTGCCAGAACTTTTTCAAACGGGTAAATATGAGCCTCGGCGCAGGGTAAAAACATACCGGATTTCATCATTAAAATAAATAACCCGACAGTTTTCAGGGCAACTGTTTTACCGCCTGTATTAGAACCCGTTATTATTACAGATTTATAATCTTTACCAATCTCAAAATCATTTTCTACAATTTTTTCAACTCTGCCGATTAAAAGCGGATGTCGCATTAAATCAATTTTAATACTCTTATCTTTGTTTACCTCCGGCTCTACTGCCTGAGTTTTTACGGCATAACGGGCTTTTGCAAAATGGAAATCAATCTCTCCAAGCGTATGTTCCATTTGAATTAAATTATCCATTACTTTTCTGACTTCATAGCTTAATGCGGTTAAAATTCTTATAATCTCGGCATAAATTTTGGATTTTAATTCTCTTATTTTGTTGTTAATCGGAACAATTTGCGCCGGCTCAATAAAAAAAGTTTTGTTTGTTGCGGAAACATCGTGAACAATTCCGCCAACCTTACTCTTAGACGAGGCTTTAACCTGAAAAACTATTCTGTCATCACGAATTGTATAAACATTATCCTGCAAATGTTTTTGAAACTCCGGAGAATTCATCAATTCCTGAACTTTTTGCTTTAAATTTGCCTCCGTGTCTTTGAGAGAAGAATAAAGCCCTTTTAACTCAAGATTTGCATTCTGCTTAACAGTACAATTTTCTTCAAATGTATTAAGAATCTTCTCCTCAAACTGTTTATCAGAGAATAATTTGTCCGCAAGATTCTGCATTGAAGCATCGAAAGGCAGATTTTCTTTCAAGGAGTTCCGCACAACTCTTGATGTACGCATTGCTTTTGCAATATCAATAAGTTCTTCTTCTACAAAATATTCGTTTCTTTCTCTGAGTTTGGAAAAATCAGGAATTTTTTCAACAGGAATATCCTGCGCCAAATCTAATACATCTTTTGCCTCTCTGGTGAGAATTAACTGCGCCTGAATATCCTCCGGCTTAACGTACGGAGTCAACTCTAAGCAAAGCGTTTTTGACTGTTCTGTCTTTGCAAACTTTGCTAATTCGGCTAGAATTTTGTCGTATTCAAGTGCTTTTTGTGATTTTTGGACAATACTCATACTAATCTTGATTATAATGAGAACAAAAAATCAAAGCAATATACAAAAAGTATTGTCTTGATAAAATCTTTTTTGTTTATCTTTATTTGTGAAATTGTACTTTTCTTTCTCTTTTTTCTCAGTAAAAGAGAAAGAAAAGGTACCAAAAGAAAGAGAAAATAAATGGCTGTTTACTATGCCCTAACGGGCATTTGTTTAATTGGCTGTTGCGGGTAAACCCGCAGGATTACGCTCACTATTGCTATGCTGACGCATAGCACGTTCGCGGCATAAAATTTGTCAATTTTAAGAGCAGTGAAGCCCTCCCGAGCATTATTAGCGAGGGGCAATATGCAGGCTCTGCCTGCAACATCCATTTAAACTCACGCTCGTGAGAGCGTGGAAAACATTTGCGTGATTTCTCTTTCTTTTGGTACCTTTTCTTTCTCTTTATTTTCGCAACAAAAGAGAAAGAAAAGTACAATTTGTAGTAAATAATAATAGATGTGATTATAAAAACATAAAATCGGGCGGTACATTTGTACCGCCCGATTGAAAATCTTCAATTATAATTGAAAATTATAATTTAGAAGCAACCATCTTAGTAGTTTCTGCTAAACGAGTTGAGTAACCCATTTCATTATCATACCAAGAAATAATCTTAACCTGATTGCCGCCCATTACACGAGTTAATAAAGCGTCAACAGTTGAAGATTGAGAAGTTCCGATGTAGTCAGAAGATACTAACGGTTCTTCAGTGTAGCAAAGAACGTGACCGTCAGCGCCTTCTTTTAATGCAGCGTTAACTTCTTCAACAGTTACGTCTTTTTTAAGTTCAAATACAACATCTACTAAAGAAACGTCAGGAGTAGGAACTCTCATAGCGAAACCGTCCAATTTACCTTTTAATTGAGGTAATACAAGAGCAACAGCTTTTGCAGCACCGGTCTTGGTAGGAACGATGTTTAAAGCGCCTGCTCTGGCTCTACGAGGATCTTTGTGACCTGCGTCTAAGATTCTCTGGTCACCAGTATATGAGTGAACAGTTGTCATCAAACCTTTAACAATACCGAATTTTTCATCGATAACTTTAGCTACAGGAGCTAAGCAGTTAGTTGTGCAAGATGCCATAGAAATTACATTGTGTTTTGCAGGATCGTATTCTTTGTCGTTTACGCCTAAAACAATTGTAATATCTTCGTTTGTAGCAGGAGCAGAGATAATAACTTTCTTAGCGCCTGCTGTTATGTGAGCTTTAGCTTTTTCAGCATCTGTGAAGAAACCAGTTGATTCAACAACAACTTCTACACCTAAATCTTTCCAAGGTAATTGTGCAGGGTCTTTTTCTGCAAAGAATTTAATCTTCTTACCGTTTACAATAATACCTTCTTCATAAGCTTCAACAGTTCCGTCAAACTTACCCATTACAGAGTCGTGTTTGAAAAGAAG
>CALUVI010000007.1 GCA_944324185.1 Candidatus Gastranaerophilales bacterium
AATTACTTTCCGTAAAAAGTTTCTCTTTAACATCATTTTCGCAACCGTTCTCTTAACTTTTTAGCCAAAATGTTAAGAGAATATTTTTCTTATGCAAATTATATTATCATAAACGAATTAAGATTGATATATATATTAAGAATTATTATCATTTTTGATTCATATCCGGCGAGGCAATGTTAAAACCCTTTAAAATCAAAAGTTTTACCCCTCTTAACATTTTGGCTATATTGTTAAGATGATAGATATCGTTGTTTTTAACGTGAATAAAGGGATTTAGACTATAAAATAAAGTTGTTATAGCTTTCGTCTATTTGATCCTGCTCAATACCTATGTACCTCAAGGTTATATTCGGAGTTGAATGATTAAAAATGTATTAAAATACACAAAATAGTTAAATCGGCTATGAGTGATATCACTCATAGCCGATTTAATCCGGAGACGGTGGGATTCGAACCCACGATACAGGTTGCCCCATATAACACCTTAGCAGGGTGCCGCCTTCAGCCTACTCGGCCACGTCTCCAATTCAATACAATTATAATATCATAAAGATATTTTTTTTCAAAATTAAAATCCTGATTTTTAATAAAATCAGGATTCTTTTTATACTCTCAACTATCTTAATAACAGACAGTCCTTTTCTTGCGTGGATAACGTAAACATTCCGGTATTTACCTTCGAATATTTACCCCACCTACTTCACAGCTTGCAGTTTAACTTGAATTCCGGCTTCGGAATTAACAGTCACCGCATTTGATACTGCCATCGTCCTACGTTTTTTAGCCCCTCTTAATATAAATTCAACTCCACTAAATGTATTATTGGTTGGGGTTGTAATCTTTTTTAGCATATCCAAATGTCCTTTCCGATAAATGTATCTTACCTGTATTATCCTTATCGGCATTTTTTTGAAAAACTTTAGGATTTTTTGCTAAATTTTTACAATTATTTACATATCTATAGATTTCTTATAAATATCGTTCTTATTTAAACCAAATAAGGCTGAAAGTATTGCTGCGACTTCTTTACCCTTGAATCCTTTTGCTTTTAAAGCCCTGATTTTGAACTCTAATTCCGTGTCCTGTATTTTTTCATCAGCATAAATCATACATACAATCTCTCCCTTAATTCCGTCCTGAAAATGCTTGATGACAGCGGAAATATCGTCACAAACCACCTCTTCAAAAAGCTTTGAAAGTTCTCTTGCTAAAGCAATTTTTGCGTCCGGTCTTACAGTTTTTATCACGTTAAGAGTCTTTAAAATCCTCTCAGGAGAGTCATAAAATACCATATTAATTCCGGCATGCTTCTGAACTGTATCTGTTATTTGCTTTTCACTGCGCGGAATAAAACCTGTAAATATGAATTCTTCGCCATCTCTCGGGATTTGTGATAGAAATGTTGTTACGGCACAGGCTCCCGGGAGTGCTGTAACAGAAAATCCGGCTTTTGTCAGTTCTTCAACTATAATGGCGCCGGGGTCGCAAATCATTGGAGTTCCTGCATCTGATACCAGCGCAATTCTTTTTCCTGATTTTAGTTCGTTCAGGAAAAAATTAATTCGCTCTTTCTCATTATATTTATGATAAGAAATACTTTTTGTCTTTATATCATAATGATTAAGCAGCTTTTGAGTCACCCTTGTGTCTTCGCAGGCAATAATATCAACTTCTTTAAGGGTTTCTACAGCCCGCAAAGTTATATCCTGAATATTCCCGATAGGGGTAGGAACTATGTAAAAATCAAATTTTCTCTGTGACATAGATAAATTATATCAGAAAAATGAGGCAGCCTTTTGTATATTTTACTACTTTTTTATCTATTATTGTTATCGTCAGACAAAACCCGTGGTGCTATTCTTATTGCCGAAACTCCAAAAGTGCCGTCATTGTGGGGGTGTAAGTCAGAAGATAAAAAAAGAATGGACAAACAAAGGCAGCACGGCTAATTACATAGAACTAATTCTAAAGTATTATTTTGTTACATTTCTTAATAATTGTACAATACAGTAAAATCACATCTTCTGCCATTATTCACTTTTTTTAGAAGGTTAAAATTTTATAAAAAGATTGATTATGTGTTATGTTGTTGGTATAAATTTGCATGGACGTCTAGTCCTTTAGTAGTACACATTAAAGAAAAGGTTAAAAATTATGACATTACCAAACGTAGCCTATTTCTCTATGGAAATAGCAATGGATCAATCACTTAGTACATATTCAGGTGGTTTAGGATTTTTGGCAGGTTCTCATATGCTCTCTGCCGGTTATTTACAGATGCCAATGGTAGGTGTAACTATGTTGTGGTCATACGGCTATTATGATCAAAGAATCGACCATGCCGGCAACGTTGAAGTAGCATATATCAGAAAGTATTATGATTACCTTGTTGATACAGGTATTACAGTTGATGTTGATACTTTCGGAGAAAAAGTTAAAGTTAAAGCATTCAGAGTAGATCCTGAATTATTCGGTACCTGCCCTGTATATCTTTTAACAACGGATATTGACGGAAACAGTGACTGGGCTAAGAGCATTTCCCACAAACTTTATGACGGAAATGAAAAAATCAGAATCGCTCAGGAAACAATTCTCGGTATTGCCGGTATCAGGGTTCTTCAGGCTGCAGGATACAACTTTGATGTTGTGCATATGAACGAAGGTCACGCCCTTCCTGCTGCATTTGAACTTTTGAGACAATACAACGGTAATCTTGAAGAAGTTAAAAAGAAAACCGTATTTACAACTCACACTCCGGTTGCTGCAGGTAACGAAGTTCACTGGGTTGATACATTACTTGAAGGCGGTTTCTTTGCCGGAGCAACGAGAGAAAGAGCTATTCAATTGGGCGGAGAGAATTTCTCTCTTACAGTTGCAGCTTTAAGAATGTCAAGGATTGCAAACGCAGTATCACAGCTTCACGGTCTTGTTGCTAACAAAATGTGGGAATGGGTTGACGGAAGATGCCCGATTAGAGCTATAACCAACGCTGTTAACCTCCATTACTGGCAGGATAAGAGAATGAATGGAGACAAGTCTTTTGACGAACTTCTTGCAGCAAAACGTGAAATGAAAGAAGAATTGTTCAAATACGTTGCTAATGTTGCAGGTAAGAGATTTGATCCTGATGTATTAACTATAACCTGGGCAAGAAGATTTGCTGATTACAAACGTGCATGGTTAATATTGATGGATAAAGACAGAATTGAAAAACTGCTTAATGAAAACAAAGTTCAAATTATATTTGCAGGTAAATTCCACCCTGATGATGTTATGGGTAAAGAAATGTTCAACAAGCTTCTTAACCGTTCACACACTCTTAAGAATGTTGTTGTATTGCCTGGCTACGAACTTCAATTATCAGGCTTGCTGAAACGCGGTACAGATGTATGGTTAAATACTCCGTTAAGACCGTTTGAAGCATCAGGTACTTCCGGTATGTCAGCTAACGCAAACGGCGCTATCCACCTGTCAACTTATGACGGATGGACAGTTGAAGGAACATTCCCTGGTATTAACGGTTACACTGTTGAGTACCCTGAGCTTGATGACGATATGCCTTGGGAAGAAAGACACTGGAAAGATCATGAATGCATGATGAACATCATCGAAAACCAGATTATTCCTACTTATTACAACAATAAGCAAGAATGGGCCAGAATGATGAGACAGGCTATCAGAACAGCAGAAGCTTACTTCAACTCTGACAGAATGGTTATTGAATACTACAACAGATTGTATAAGCCGATTGCACACGATGACTGCTCTGCTGAAGGAAAGAAGAAAGAATTAAATATTTCTGAAACTCCTACATTCGATGCTTGGACTTACTCAAATATTAAATAATCAAAAGAACAAAAAAATCGGCGGATTGATAAATCAATCCGCCGATTTTTACATCTTAAACTAGTCCTCAAAAGGTATTGTAATAATATAATTATCGCCTTTTCTTTCTTTTGTCATTTTGTCTGCTTCAATTTTCTCATCAAGATAATAAGATTGTGAAAAACTCATAATGTCTTCTCTGTGCTCTTCTTTTTTCTCAACTTCTCCGGATACCGTAACAACATTGCCTTCCAGTTTAACATTAACGTTGTTTTCATTATTATCCAGCGGTCGCAAATCAACAATAATTTTGTACTCTTCCGGTTCTTTTGCAAGACTTACAAGCATTGGAGCAAGCTTTGGCTCAAAAGGATTTGCTCCCATGTGTTTTTCCATACGCTCAAAACGTTTCTGTTCTTTTTTCATTAATTTTTCCATCTTTTTCATTTGATAAGCCGGACTCATCATACGGTTAAAAGTTACATCTGCGACAAAATAGAATGCAAGAAATGCGCCTATTAGTGTGGCGAGTATTATTCCGATAATTTTCAGCCAGTGTTCTTTGTGTTCTTCTGTCATATATAGCTCCTTTCTTTTCTATTCAATTTATTTACAATATTATAATTAACATATCAATTCCCTAACCGGGGATTATAGATAGAAATTTAAAAGATTGCAAGCATTTCTAAATATAAGAGGATGTTCTGATTATTGAACACCCTCTAATGGATTTATATCTTAATGAGTAAGAATTTACTGTCTTTTAGAGCAAGAACTTTATGCTCCTTATCTTTTTTAAACATAAGGATTTCTCCCTTATCCAGTTTGAATTTTTCCGCATCAAAGTGAATTTCGACTTCACCGTCTATAACATAAACCGCAGCATTTTCTTCCGAAGTATGAGTATCAATAATTTCCTCTTTTTTAAGAGCAATAGCGCTAAGCGAACTATTTGAATTTTCCATTAATACCTGCCTGTCAAACTTCTTGTCATCAAGGTCAACAAGATCTTTGGCTTTTAATACATTGTAGAACATATAAATCTCCTTTCTATTTATTAATTAGAAGCGGCTGAATAATAAAATACATTCCCCTCGTTACTGACCACTTGACTGATAGCAGCTATCAAGAGATATTATAATAAGTAAGAAAGGAGAGAATATGGAAACAACACTGAGAGTTTTAGATAAGGTTAACACTCCGGAGGATTTAAAAAATCTAAGCTTGGAGGAAATGAATATTTTATCAGGAGAAATCCGTGAACTTATAATGAAGAAAGTTAATGCTACGGGCGGTCATCTGGGACCAAATCTCGGGATTGTAGAAGCCACAATAGCGTTACACAGAGTTTTTAATACTCCGGAGGATAAGATAGTTTTTGATGTTTCGCATCAGTGCTATCCGCATAAGATTCTTACCGGCAGGAAAGAAGGTTTTACAGAGCCTGACAAATATCTTAAATACAGCGGTTATACAGCTCCGGAAGAAAGTGAATTTGATTTATTCAAAGTCGGTCATACCTCAACTTCCGTGAGTCTTGCTTCGGGGCTGGCTAAAGCAAGAGATTTAAGAGGCGGGAAAGAAAATGTTATTGCACTGATCGGAGACGGGTCTCTTAGCGGCGGAGAAGCTTTTGAAGGATTGGATAACGCAGCCGCTCTCGAAAGTAACATTATTGTAGTAGTAAATGACAATGACATGTCTATTGCCGAAAATCAGGGCGGATTGTACGCTAATTTGAAGCTGTTAAGAGAGACAAACGGACAGACAGAATGCAATTTCTTCAAGTCACTCGGCTTTGACTACTATTATGTTGATAACGGAAATGATATTGAAAGTCTTGTTGAAACATTCAGCCGCGTAAAAGATTCTGACCATCCGGTTCTTGTACACATCCGTACTCTGAAAGGCAAGGGCTGCAAAGCAGCTGAGACTGATAAAGAACATTACCATTGGATAATCCCCGGGGAACTGGACAGCGATTATGCTCCGCAAATACCTAATCATGAAACTTATGAGAGTATAACTACCGATTATATCTTAAAAAAACACGCTCAGGACAGCTCCGTAATAGCAATTTCTCCTGCTACACCCGGAGTTAGCGGCTTTACTCCGGAATTCAGAGCAAAACTCGGCAAATCTTATACAGATACAGGAATCGCCGAACAACATGCTGTTGCTTATGCTTCCGGACTTGCAAAGAACGGGGCTAAACCTATTTTAGCGGTTATGAGTTCTTTTATTCAGAGAGCGTATGACCAGTTATCGCAGGATTTGGCATTGAACAATACGCCAGCAACAATTCTTGTATACTGGGGGGGAATAACCGGAGCTGATGCAACTCACCTTACAAAATACGATATTCCTCTGATTTCAAATATTCCAAACCTTGTATATCTTGCACCTGTTAATAAGGAAGAGTATTTGAGAATGCTCGACTGGTCGGTTGAACAGAAAGAATACTCTGTTGTTATCCGCGTTCCGGCAGCACAGGTGGTAAGCAGCGGTATAAGCGACAATACAGATTATTCTAATTTGAACAAATATCAGGTAGTTGAAAGCGGTTCTGATGTTGCAATACTGGCTCTTGGCAGTTTTTTCCGGCTCGGGGAAAAAGTTAAGACAATTCTTAAAGAACAACTCGGTATTTCAGCAACGCTGATTAATCCAAGATTTATTACAGGGATTGATAAAGAACTTATGGAAGCTTTAAAAAGTAACCACAAACTGGTTGTAACGCTTGAGGACGGTGTGCTTGAAGGCGGTTTCGGTGAAAAAATAGCTTCATATTTTGGCAGCTCTGATATGAAAGTATTGAATTTTGGGGCAAAAAAAGAGTTTACTGACAGAACGCCGATTGAAGAACTATATAAACGCTACCATCTCACACCTGAGCTGATTCTGGAAGATATAAAAAATGTTTGTAAATAAATTTATATAAAACATGAAAAGAAGAAGTTTAAAACTTCTTCTTTTTTTGTAAATTTTTGTAACAATTTCTCTTATTTTACTAAAGTTTTTATTTAAAGTTGCCGTAATACTAGATGTAACATTTTGTACAAAATGTTATACCGGCTTATAAGGAAAAGCTGACGTAAGATTATAAAGAATAAAAGAGCACAAAATATCGGCAAAATCCGCACAAATAAAGGAAACGTAACATTTTGTACAAATTGTTACGCAGAAAGGGCGTAAGATGACAGAAAATTTATCATTAGGGAAAAAAGGAAAATCCGGAGAAATCGACTTTAGTAAAATCAGAAGCGGAATAAAAAAGAAAGAGCTTCTTGAAGGCGTTGATCCGAAACTTAAATCTGTCTTTGAACAAATAATTAAAAAGATAGATACAAATCCTGATGATAATATGCTCAGCCGTGAAGAGCTGCAGTCATTTTATGAAGAGCTTGAAAAATTATCTGATGGAGATGGCAATTTATCAAGCAGAGAAGGACGTAAATACCAGCTTAACGGTGAAAATATAGGCAGAAAAGGTAAAGATGCCTTATTTGCCCTTCTGAACAAACTTACTGATTTATCAAAAGATGTAAAAGAAATTTCACGTGAAACAGTTAACGGACAGGAAGTTGAAGTAATTAAATACAATGACAACAGAACTGAAAGAATCTTTCCTGACGGTTCAAGAATTATCACTGTTGTTAACGGTAAAAAGACTGTTTCTACGAGTTATGACAAGGATGAAAAAAGAAGAGAAGAAAGCGTAACGGAAGGAGACGGAACTGTTACAACTTCTTACGCAGAAGACGGTGAAACAAAAACAAAAGAAGTATTTACCAATAGTGAAGACAATGACAGAACCACTGTTTTATATGAAAACAATACTCCTGCTAAACGTATAGTTGAAACAGACGGCAAAACAATGAATTATACCCTCGTTGAAATCAACGGCAAAGAGGAATGGCAGCTACAAAATCAGACAGAAAATGTTAACGGTGAAGAACAAACAACCGCATATGAATACAATAAAAACGGAAGTAAAAGTGCGGAAATAATAACAACTTCCGGAAAACGTACAGAAAGATTCTATGAATCTAACGGTACTATTGTAGAGATTATTAAAACAGAAGGCGAACCGGATCATATTGTAGAACGTGACAGTGAAGGAAATTACACCGACAAATATATGGATGGGAATGCTGGTGTAACCGATAGTTATGATGCTGCAAATACACACCTTGGACAAACCAGAGTAGTCGGAGAACATACATACAACGTAAAATATGATGAAAACGGTAACACTGTCGGCGTAATTGTTCAAAACGGAGAATCAATTCAGGCTATTGCAAACAAGTTCGGAGTTTCTGTTAAAGACTTAATCAAAGCTAACGCTTCAAAAGTTCACGGCAAATACCCGAATGCATATTTTCAAGTCGGCGAGGAAATAAAAATTCCGCGTAAGATGGAAGCTGACGAAAGTGCGCTTCAAGGAAGAAAAAGCCGTGAAGAAGCAGTTTCTGACTATTCAGCTATGATGGAAAGACGCGCGGAAGAAGCTAGACAAAGGGAACACCAGGCTAAATTAGCTGAAAGAAGAGTGATTGTTAAAGGTAATAATGGATATTATGTTGCAAAAGATGGTTACGGAAATTTCCATTTTCATGCTTCTGACGGCAAAGAAATTTCAGAAGAAAAATTTAAAAAGAACTGCCCTACAATACACGCAAACCTGGTTAAAGAAGTAAACAGGCAAAGCCAGCAGCAAGTCGCAAAAGGTAATAATAATTACTATGTAACCGTAGACGGTAACGGAGACTTACATTTCTTTGATCCGAAAGGCAAAGAAATTTCCGGAGTACAGTTTAAAGAACATTGTCCTACTATATACAAAGAGGTCTGTAAAAAATTCGGAAAAGAAATTGAAAAAACCGCTTCTGAAAAACAGGTTTTGAAAAATTCTGCACAGCAAATAGTTAATGATTTGATAGATGCTGCTTCCGGCTGGAATGATGTTGATAAAATCAAACGCACAATTGCTAAAATTGATACCCCGGAAGAGTTGGAAGAAGTAAACAGACTTTTGCAGGCAAAAGGCTATACAGCAACAGAATTACATTCATCTATAGAAGTATTTATTCGTAAAGAAGAAAATCATGGAGTTATGCGTACCGACCATTCTTCTGATTATCTTGAGCAAACCGTTCAAAAGTGGATAAATAATGGCACTCTGAAAGGACAGGCAGCAATTGACGCTCAGGCAAGAATGGCTGCAAGAGTAATCTTTGACGGAGGTGACGGCTTCGGTACAGACTGCAATAGAATCAAAAAAGGTATACAATTTATCAGATGTCCGAAACCTACAGGTGATAAAGCAATAGATAATAAACAGGCAAAAGCTGTTTATGAAAAAGTAAATGCTATTCTTGTAAAACATAGAACTTTCTATGGTCTTGGCTCTCCTTGCAAAAATTTGCGCGATTACTGCGAAGGAGAGATGTGGGAAAGTGAATGCAGATATCTCGACGGAATCTTAGCTGAAAATAACGCTATTCAAGGCGAACAAAAAGCTCAGGCTATTCATGATCTGACAGAAGAGGCCGTAGCCGGTGCCGGAACAGATATTGATTACTTAAAACAGGCTGTTAAAGCAATCAACTCAAGAGAAGACAGAATCGCTGTTGAAGCTAAACTCAGGGAGTATTGCAAGAAGCATAACGTAAAATATCAATATACAGATCAATCACCTCTGCAGGCAATTTTATATGATGAATGTGATACATTTATGGGATTTTCACGCGACCATAAAGAAATCCGTAAATTTAATGAAATGCTGATTGAGCAGGGCGCTTATAACGAGCAGGAAATTATTAATATAAGAGCCGAACAGGCAGCGTTACAAATTCTCGACGGAGGTTTTGCTAATGCAAAAGACGCTGTACAGCAGATAAAAGATCCTGATGTACTTGAAAAAGTTAATCAAATATTAATCAGCAAATGTAAAAAATCATTGTTTAAATACCTTGAAACTGAACTCAGTAAGACTAATGCAGATTTAGTAAAAGCGGAACTTGCAGCAAACTGTGTTATTGATGGTAAAGAAGCTGCTAACACTGCGTACAGCTTAATCTTAAATTCTGACTTTGATAAACGCGCGATGGGTTTAAGAGCAATCAGAAACGCAGAGGTTGCAAAACTTGTTGACGGATATCTTAAAACAAAGGGTAGTTCTCTTGCTAAAGTGGTAGAACAATTTAACAAAGAAAAAGCTGAATATAAATCTAAAGCAGCAATATGGGATGGACTTGCTTTTGTTTTAGGGAATTGGGCTGAACATATATCTGATGAATACAGAGAAAACACTGATGTTTCAGACAATATGTACATAGAAACATCTAACCGTCAGCAGCTCAGCGAAGAGCAAAAAGCTGCATACAAGATGGCTGTAGACACATTTGAAGCAACTCTAAACAAGATGAAAGCTGATTATCAGCAGGCGCGTGACAGTCAGGGTGTTGTATCCGGCGCAATTAATGCTTTCTGCTCGAGATACAACATCGGAACAACAAGAGATGAAATTGAAGCAAGAATTGAACATGATACAGAAACTTTACGTTTGTTAAAACTTGCTGCAGACGGTAAACTTACAAAATTTGTTAACGGCAAAGAAGTTCCGGTATCATTTGAAGAAGTCTGGAAAGAAAGACAGTCTGTCGTCATTACAGGCAATATGGGTATAGGAAAAGCTCAGGAAGTAAACTTTGAAGCTGCAAAAGTTGAAAAGGTTGCCAAAAAAGCGCAGACAATAGCTGCTATGGATTTTGCAAAAGATAATATTGCAATATGCTGGGATGAATTGAGCAATGCAAAAACCGCAGAAGAACTGGCTGCTGCAATTACAGATACATTAGAAAAATTATCAATAATGTCAGGAAAAGAGCTTTCATTGGAAGGGCTTGGCTACAAGCTTAAAAGCGGAGTCATTGTTGATAATTCCGGCAATGCTGTTCCGGTTCCGCAGTTATATATTGTTGTAAATAAATTAAAACAAGGTTTATCCGATGTATCAAAAGCATTATTCAATGTTGAAATACCAAAAGAATCAAATATCAGCAGGGTTAATGATATTTTATCTAAAGGGTATGACAATAGAATGGAAAGCTTTAAACAGGAATTCAGAGACGCTTTCGGGCAGGAAGTTCCTGATGAAATGATTGAGAATTATGTCAGCACAATCAATAATGGTATGATGGTTGCAAACATAGGTATTATGATTGGCGCAATCATAGCAGCTCCGTTTACCGGAGGCGGCTCTCTTGCGGTATTTACAATCACAGCAGCGGCATCATTCGGTATGAATGCTTTAGAAAACTCCACTGACGCGGACGGATATACAAATTCCGAGTGGACAGGTGATTTACAACAGGCATTATGGGATGGCGCTTTATCAGCCGTCGGCTTTAAAGTCGGGCAGTTTGCAGAATCTTTTGCACGCGGAAGCCAGATTGTTTCTAACCAGAACAAATGGATTAGCTGGCTTTCAAAACAACCGAAAGGGGGCTTAACAAGCAGACTCGCAAGCATTCCGCGTAACCAGCTCGGTAAAGTCGCCGGAAAAGCAAAAGAAATAGCAAACAGAATACAAGCTCATTCCGGTAAAATCGGTAAAAATGTACTGGAAGCAAAAAAAGCACAAATTCTTGCCAAAAATCCGGGAGCAAATCTTAACAGCGTAGAGAAAGCAACTGTCCTTTTTGCAAGAGCAGAAGCCTGCGGATTGGAAGTTTCAAGTGACATGGCTCAATCTCTTGTCCAGACTTACTGTATGACAGGTGACTTTGATCAGGAATCCTTCCTTATGGCGCTTTGTATGTCTTTAGGCGCAAACGTTGTAGGTCATGGCGTTGCAGCAAGACATATAGAACAAACTCCTCCTCCTGTTCCTAAAAATAAAGAAACCGGTACAGAAACTTTAGATATTGCTTCATCACATGGAACAGCTCATCCTTCAGTAGTTAACGTCGGCAAGAAAAAAGCAGATGCAATAAGAGCAGAGGTCGAAGCTGCACTTAATAATCCTGATATTTCAGGAGAAGAACTTGCAAGAATCAGAAGTGAAGTTGAAGCCCTTTCTGACAGAGATTTAAGACGTGAACTTCTTGTGAAGATTGATGAAAAAGCAAAAACTCTTGAAGCTCCGAAACAGGCTGCTTTTAATGATGCACGTACAGAAGATTTACAGAATAATGTTAACCACATTTTTGAAAAACATAGCGAACTGAATGCAACAGATGTTCGTGTATTAAGAGAATACATTAACAGTACTGATGATATAAATGTGTTGAATGAACTCAAAGATAAGTTAAGACAGAAAGAATTAACTTATGGCGGAGTTACTGCAGACTACAAAACTCTTTATAATACTATAGATGAAAGAATCCGAGTTTTAACTCCGAAACCTGAAATGTCCAATGAGGAAGTAAAAAGCTATATTTACTCAATGCTTAATTCCGATAAAGGCATGGTAAAAGAAGAGGTAGAACAGCTTCTTGATTACATCAAGGGCGTAAATTCCGCTGAGGAACTCTCAGAAATTTCTGCACTTGTCGGCAAAAAGAAGATGATCGGGGCTTATAAAAAACAGTTAAAATCAGCAATTGACGAAAGAACAAACGCTTTAAGAAATGCTGATGAAACGCCGAAAGCTAATGAAGAAACTCATGGAAATGAAAATGTACATGATGAAAATCCAACTCCGGACAGCTCATATTCCGTACGTGATGAAAACGGTGCCGTTATTCACATTGACACTGCTGATGGAATTCCTGTAAAGGCACATGTCGGAGATAAAGTATACGATATTAAAGACGGTAAATTTATAACAGATGACGGCATTGAATATAAAATTACCGATAGCGGAATAGAAAGAATAAATTCAAAAGTTAATACTGAAGATACCCCGAGAACAGATGAAGAAGTTGTGTCTGATGAGACTCCGCGTTCCGGCACTGCCGACGAAACTGCAAACGTAGATAATCCTGAAGCAAATATGCACGCAGAAGAAATTGCCAACGAGTTTAATAAAAAATATAAAGAAGTTCTGGACAATAATTATGCCGACATTGAAGCATTGTCTAAGTTAACCCCTGAAGAACGAAAAATTCTTGCAGAGAACCTTGCAAGTGATAACATGGGAGAAAGCTTATTATTAATGCTCCATGATAGCAAACCTACGGGATATTTTGCAGGAACCGAAGAATACATCAACTTACTTAAAAAATTGGCAGGTGATAAATTTGATGTTATCACAAGAACTGCTGATGTCGCCGACAATTCTTTCCATCAAGCTTTTGTTATTAATAAAACCGCAGTTAAAAATATTATTGCGGAAAATAAAGAATTATTCACTTTGCGCCTAGGTTTAGACAAGTCAACAAGCATTGATGATATTTATAAAAATTTAATCTCAAAAGACGGTAAATTTATACAGCAAGCAGGTTTTCATAATGGCGGGCTTAATGATATCACCGGATTAATATTAGGTTATCCTAAATTTAATACAATGATTTTTGAATTAGAGCAGCGCATACCTGATTTCGATTATCAAATAAGATATTATAAAGATTTAACACCATATAAGGAAGAACTTTTAAAAGTTCTTTACGGAGAAAATTCACCATACAAAAATATGAGTGATGAATTTAAAGCTGAACTGGCAGAAAAAATTAACGGAATTAGTGAAATCAAAGACAGCGCCAAGTTACTTGGCGGTGAAAACAGTCCATATCATTTTGTATATTATGTAGATGAACCATCTGAAATAACAAAAATCCGCAGCGGCATTGAAAGAACAACAGAAGCTCTCGGAACTAAAAAGCCGCATGAGACCGGAAATATTCATGGCAGAGAGTCTGCAAACAGCAATAATCAGGCAAAAGCCTACGAGCATATGAATCATGAAGAATTGTTTGCAGAGTATTACAGATTAAAAATGGAAGTAGCATACTCACCTCTCAGCAACTCTGCGAAAGCTGCAAATATAAATGAAATGAAGAAAATTTCCGCTCTTATTGAACAGAAAGGCTACAAAATTGAAGGAGATAAACTCGTAAAAGTTAACCAAGAAGCTCCTAAGAGCAACCCTTCTGACTCTGAAGCTCCGGATTTTACAAATAATAGATCGTCTTTTGAAAATCCGGAAAAAGCCGCCAGTTTACGTAAAAAACTCGGAGACAGACTTTTTACAACTTATCAATGGGTAGAAAAAGGTATTGAGTCTCTTAAAGATATTACCGGATACAACAAGATTAAAACAATTATAGCTAATCAGTTTAAGAATTCGCCTGATGAATTCCGTGAACTTATTATGCGGTTGAATAATAAAGCTAAAAAAATAGGCTTAAATATTGTTGAAAATACTATAGACAGAACTGCACGTATGGGTAAGAGTCTGGCAAAATTCTATACAAAGATGGGAAATGCCATTGCTAAAATGACAAACATAAAGCAATTTAATAAAATTCTTAAGAAGATTACAACACAATTTGCAGGCTTCTATGATGATATGAAAGTCTTGATTGATAAACTCTACGCCAGAGCAAAAGCAATCGGGTTATCTGTAGCAGAATCTATAGAAAGTGTTTACAAAAGAACCGGCATTAAAACTGACGGCGTACCTCTTGATAAGTATAAGCCAAGCGGTAAAGGCATTGACATGCGCAAATCTCATTTTGATTGGATGTGTTCACGTAAAGATTTATTCGGCGGCTACAGTATAGACGGAGACTGCTGGAGACAATTTAATGCTAAAGATCAACATCATGGCGCCTGGAAAATGCACTTGTATTCAGTTAGCGAAGAGGATTGGCGAAAAATGTGCGATGTCATAATTCCGTACTTGAAAGAGCATGATATTGAATGGAAAACATTCAATCCAAATTATGATGCACATTGTTTGAACGGCGGCAGACAACAGGGAAAAGCATTTACAATTTACCCTAAAAGCAATGAAAATATGGCTCAAATTGCCAAAGATTTGGACTATATTATCAGGAACAATAAACTGGAAACTTCCGGTTCTCACATAATCGGTGACGCACAAATGGGAAGTACAGGACGTTTATTCTACAGGTATGAATTTAATTCTAAAAAATATCAGGATGACATTCTTGATTTATCCGATCCGAATGATTTTGCCAAATATGATCAGAGATATGATTTAAACCGCGGTGAAGGCAGGCATCTTGCTAACGATATGACTCTTGAAGACGATATCTGGAGAGATTTTGATCCTTCCGATCCGAATGCCAGACCGTATCCTTCAAATCAGAGTAAAGGTTCATACAATTCTTCACAAAACATTACTCCTGAAAAAGCGGAAGCTTATGCAAAATTTGACAAGAATGCACATCTTTACGTTTTACAGCAAGGGCAAAGCGTGTTGAATCAAAACAGACAATATATGCTGGATTTAAACAATTTACCTAAATTGAGATTAATAGACGGCTCTAGTGTGGATTTAAGTTCCGCTGAAATAAAGAACAAAATAGCTTCTCTTCAAGAGGGTGAATTCATAACTATCGGCAGAGACGGTGACATAAAAATTAATGCTCCTAATAATACAGGTGTTTCCAGACACCATATCTTAATCACACGTCATAACGGATATTTCATAATGAAAGACGTTTCCAAATATGGCAAAACAAAATGTTACTCCGGACCAGCTTCTCATAACACAAACAGAACCGGCTCATCCGGTAGTACAAATAATGCCGGTTCTCGCGGAAGAATATCTGAAAAAGCGTATATATTCAATAATATCAATGAATTAAGAACTCAAATGCAGGATATTCTTGAAAAATTCAGTGAAAACACTCAGAATAATATTTTGAATAATCTTTATTCCGGAGGACATTTCAGATGCCAGAAAAACGGTACGGAATACCTGTTCGTCAGACGCGGTAATGCTGTAAGAGTTGAAGAATTTGATATCCAGAAGAAATATAACATCAAAGAAACAAAAGTTAATGAATATCTCACCGAAAAAACCTATGACATAAATGATATCAATGATATCTGGTGGGCGATAAGTGATAAGTTAAATCTTTTTAGCGATACAACACAGAACATGATTATAACTCAATTATCTAACGGTAAAGACTTTGTTTGCAGAAAATACGGTATCAGATATGAATTTACCATAGACAATACCGGCAGAATAACCGTCAAAGAGTTTGAATACGCACGTTATCAGTATGACCAGTATGATCAGTACGACCAGTCCGGGAAAGGGCGCTCCGGTGATTACTCTTCTGAAAATGCAAACCCTAAAAATAATGCAGAAGAAAAGAACGGTGTAATTCCGGATAAACCGTCCAAAGAATGGAAATGCGGCAATAACACATATTCAGACAAGAGACTTGCAGAGCTGGAATATTTTGATGATATTGTAAAAGGCACACTTGATTTAAGCATTTTAACCGGGTCAGAAAAAGCAGCTCTTGCAGAACTGCTTGATATCAGTCCGGAAGAGTTAATGACATTAAGTTCTAATAAGTCTTTATATCGTAAATTATCAATAAAATTCCATCCGGACAAAAATCCTGATGACGAAGTTGCAGCCAGAATTATCCAGATTATAAATAATATTTATGTTAAATAATTCTAAATTTATTACACAACTATCGGATTAAATTTTATACCCCGCGGGTTAAACTCGGGTATGACAAATTGTGTAAATAAATTACTAGAAGCTTTAGACGAAAATATAAATCTTGCTCCTGACAGGTGGAGCGAAGAGCATATAATTCAAGCCGGAAACAAAAAATGGATATCAAATATTCTGCCCGCAGAACTTCTTAAACGCACGGTTAAACAGGCTGTAGAATCACTTGTTACAATCAATGAAAGCGGAGAGTTTTACAAAAATTTTCCCGATAATATAGAAACTCCCAACTATGGCGACAGGTGGGGCAGAAGTGCTAATTATATAGAAATTAACAACCGTGCAATTGCAGAAATGTTTGGAGACAGGACAAGAAACGGAATCCTGAGTTCCATAAAAATCCTTCCGGCTATCCCGCCTTCTGCAAAAAGCTGGGCAAACTGTATTATTCTGTCCCAGATTTTTCCTAATATCTACGGAGACGGTTACAATAAAGGCGTCAGCGAAGAAAATTCGATATACGGAATCAAGCTCAATGCCGGATACAGTGGTAATATTATTGATTATGACATAAACCTTTCAGGCGAAGAACAATTCTGCGCTTTTAATAATTTAGCGCATATTCACGGACTTAAAACGGGTTTCAGAACAGTAATTTCTGCTGACCAGATAAAAATTGCATACCCTGATAAAGATGACGTAACTTTTGATTGGAATAACCCTGAACATCAGGAGTTGTTTATAAATGAACACGTAAATCTCATTAAGACAGGGTTTGAAGCAATATTTATTGATTCTGCCAAGCATATCGGCGGATATGATATGGGAAATTATACAGGAGTCGGAGCGCTCCCGGGGTATGAGCAGATGCAGTATATTCTTTATGAAATACGCGCCCGCTCCGGCGTAACTTCAATAAGCTTTGCAGGCGAAAAAAGCACTGGAGACTTTGCAAGATATGAAAATCTCGGTCTTACTACCGGCACGGCATTTATCCCTCCAGATAATTATGACAAAGTTAAATGCTGGTCGGAAAAACTTAAGTATAATAAAAACTACGCCCCGGGAGTAGAAGTTTCAAATGATAATGACGAAGGCGGAAGAAGTTACGAGGACAGGCTTAACCGCATAAATTCATCACTCTTCGGGTATGAATATCCTAGCGACAAACTTCCGAGCTTTATGCAGATGGAAGATTTGTTTCCTCTAAGGTACGATACCAACACCCATCATCTTATGATGACTAACCCGTCTTATTCTACAGACGGAACCCCAGAAAGCCACTGGGAAAATTTATTTACAAAAGACGACGGCAGAGCTTACAATGCAAAAGTCGGAGAGTTATTCGCACATGCAATGAATTTATAAATTTTTCGTTACTACTGCATTAAATTCTTGTTTTCTGGAATACAGATAAATTACACTCCCTAAAGCTGTATAGGCAAGGAGTTCCGAACATTCTTCAAACATCATGTTATGGAAAATTTCTTCCCCTGCCCAGGAGCAAACTATTGCAAAAATTAATATTAAACCATTCCATACGGGAAATTTAACATTTTTAACGTATTTCCATAAATCAAGATAAAGCTTTTTCCAGATAAAATAAACGCCTGTCCACGCTATATAGCATCCGTAGAGCGGATGGAAAAGCCAGCCGTATTTGATTTCCTTCCAGGTATAAAATGTATTCGGTTCCCCGGGAACACAGAAAAATATTGTTCTCAGGCAATTTGTTTCACGAATGAGCAAAATACCGATTACAAGTGCTGCAAATTTGAAAAAAGTTTTATTAAATTTTGTAGTAAGAGCTAAGTACATTCCCCAGAACAGCACAACAAGCTGGATATTCTCAAACCACGAATTTTCATAAGCAGCTTCCAACGGCAAAAACCTGCATGCCGGGAAAATTAGCAAAAGAACAAAAACATTCAGCCAGTTAATATTATAAAACTTAAAATTCAGATGAGATTTACAAAAATTTATTATTTTTCGCATTTATAAACTCCGTTTCTTAATTCCGTATTCCATTGATTGTAATAAAAAAATAACACTTTGTAAATAATTTAATGCGCAAGTAATTTAAGCCCTGTAATTCCTGATAAAATAAGTGCAATACAAAATAAACGCATTGCAGTAACCGGTTCTTTAAAAAGAATTATCCCCAGAATCACAGTTCCGAGGGTTCCGATTCCTGTCCAGATAGCATAAGCAGTCCCGAGAGGAAGATTTTTAAGAGCAAGTGATAAAAAATAAAAACTTGCGACCATGCCGGCTACAGTTAATACTGATGGTATTAGCTGCGTAAACCCGTGCGTAAACTTTAGCCCGACAGCCCAGCTAATCTCAAATAATCCCGCTATAAATAAAAACATCCAGTGCATAACAATACCTCTCTTCTATAAAACATTTTCAAAAATCACACTCGGCTCCTGCTCGGTTTCTTTGTTGCCCCAGCCTTTTGTCTTAGAAGAAGTCGTTATATAAAGTTTCTTCTGCGCCCGTGTGATTGCAACATATAAGAGCCTTAAACTCTCTTCCGAATTAAACTCTCTTAGTTCAAGCTCTGTTTTCTTTTTATAAGCCGGATTAAATCCTCTTACTTCTTCCATAAATACCGTAGAAGATTTTGTTTTTGCTTTTTCTACATCAATAGACAAATTCTTTTCTGCCATCTCCGGCAAAAATACATACTCAAACTCATCGCCTTTGGATTTATGAAGAGTCATTATCTGGACTTTACCTTTCATAGCGTCTTTATCCTCTTCTTCAGAGAAGAACTTAAATCCGCTCAGAGTAGGCTTTTTAGAGATTTCTTCCAGTCTCTGGAGAGTCAGGTCAAATTTTGCTTTCGAACTTATTCGTTTGACAAGAGTTGCAATCAAATACACATTGGATTTTTCAATATCGCTTGTGTAATAAAAAAGTCCGATTCTGATTACAAGCTCTTCAAGCGGAAGTGTAGAAGAATTCAGCCAGTACTGCATATCCCACAAGAATTGCGCAAGGTCATTTGATTCAATCTCGTCTCCGTCCTTTTTAATAAAAGGTGTTTCAGAAGCCCTGATTTCCAGCTGCAAACGCTGCTTATAAAAGCCTAAATCCGAAAGTGTTTCGTAAGTTGAGACAACAACTTCGTTATCAAACGGATTCCGGATAAATTTCAGAATAGAAAATATCGTATTAAATACGCCCTTTTGTCCTAAAGATTCACTTCTTGTAATACTTTTTAATCCGGCATTATTAATAAATTCCGCCCATGATGCCACCTGATAATTGTTTCTCAAAAGTATTCCAATTGTCGCATCTTTGTTTCGGGTAAGAATATTTTTTATTTCTTTCAGAATAAAATTCCGCTCCGCAAAAGTGTTTTCAAAAACCCTTGAAAATATTGCATTTTCGCTTACAGGATTTTTCCCCTCAACTCCATTCATATAGCTTGTAAAAAACGCTTTCGGCAATATTTTATTTCCGAAATCCACAAGCCTGTTAGCAAGCGTCATAACATCCTGCGTGCATCTTTGTGAATGATTCATCTCAACAGTCTTATCAGCAGTTTTTATAAAGTTCCTGAAACCTTCCACATCAGCGTTGGAAAAAGTTGTTGTAATTGCCTGATTAATATCTCCGCATCTTACAAGATTTTTATGTTTTCCGCTCAAAAGAGCAATCAACCGCTGCTGGACTCCCGACGAATCCTGCGCTTCATCTTCAATTATGTATTCGCAAATATTCTGATAATATTCCAGAATATCCGGATTGTTTTCCAAAAGTTTAACCGACATAATTAAAATGTCATCATAGTCTATTAAATTTTCTTCCCTTAGTTTTGCCTGATATTCTTTGTAAAAAGTTTTAAATTTCTCAATCTTTTTATCACTTGAAGGCGTATCAATATTGCCCTCCTGCAATTTTATAACAGAAATTGCCCTGTCAAACTCGTCACTTTCTGTTTTTGTGAATTTTCCCCCGATAGATTTTATAATTCGCATTCTTTGAGTGTCATCGCAAATATCAAAATCTGATTCAAGATTCAATCTTTCAAAATTTGAATTTTCTTTGATAATTTTTAGCGCAAGTCCGTGAATTGTGCTTATATTTGGAAGCTGGGTAGAATTAGGGCACATGTTTTTGATTCTTTCCCTGAAATTTCTCGCTGCAGAATCCATATAAGTCAGAACAAAAATGTTTGAAGGTGTAACGCCCTGATTTATAAGTTTTATAATTAAAGCCAGCAGAATCGTAGTTTTACCCGCTCCCGGAACTGCGGAAATTGCCATACTTCCGCCTCTGTAATCCAGTACAGGCTTCTGATCCGCCCGTGGTGTAATCTTAAACGCTATTGCTCCCTCTCCTTCGGGGAGGGCTGGGGAGGGGGTTGAACCTGCCAGATATTCTTCGATCCCGCCTAAATTTTCGACACCTGATGGATCAAACAAGCTTGAACATGCCCAGATATGGTCGGACGCCAGAAGCAAAAGTTTACGCAAAATTCTTGCAGTCTTTTGTTTTGCTAAAAATATATCATCTTCAACCGTGTACTCGTCCTTTGTCCAGTCTGCCTGAAAAACCCACGCATTATATAAAGGTCCTGTATCGGTCTTAACCCAGTCAGAATGCGAAATATCCAGCCAGAACTGATATTTGGAAGCAATCTTATTATCAATAATTTTCTGAGGAGTTGCAACAACTAAATCATTATCCGAAAACTCCAGAATCGTGCTTGGATTTTCAGCAATAATAGAGTTTTCTATCTGAACAATAATTTCTTCCGCGCGCTCTATTACAGTCCTTGCGCCGAGAACACTTTCAAAATCCCTCAACTGTTTTATAAAGAAATTAAATTTGTTTACCTTACTTTCGTCAGCATGCTCAACAAGTTTGTAAAACAATTCATAAACTTTGAGTGATAATTTTTCCTCCTTTGCTTTAATCTCTTCAAAAACTTTTAAAAATTTCCGGTATTTTTCATCATAAAAATCTATTTGAACAGAAGGAAGTTTTCCGGTTGACTTATACCCTTCAAGAATCTTATCACAATACTTGAGCGGAATTTCAAGATAATCAGATAAAATTACACGGAGTTCTATTTCATCAATATCAATATCGAGCATGAGTTTTAGAATATTCAAACTTGCTTTTACCAGCGGATTATCAATAAGTTTTTCGCTTCCGGATAAAAAGAGCGGATTGCACATGTGTTTTAAATTCTCTTCCAGAGTAAATTTGAGCATGTTATCCTGAAGCGGAGTAATTATTGTAATATCTTTAGGTTTTACATTTTTTTTGAATAAGTTTTTTATCTTTTCGATAGTGAAATCCAGAATCTCAGCACGTTTGGAGAGTGAGGTTAATGTAAAATTTTCCAATCTTTCTCTCTTGTTTTCGAGAATGTTTGAAAAGATAATCTCGCCTTGAGGAAATGTATTTTGAGAGTGAGTAGTAAATGGTGAATAGTGAGTAGAATTTTTAGCCTTAGTTATATCCTCATCACACCTCACCGGAATCGGAGATTCCGACTCTCCCACAAGGGGAGAGTTATGCGCTATACTTTTTTGTTTAACATCACAATCAATATTTATATTTTTACAGCAGGCGAGTACATCCCCCCGCCCCTTGTGGGAGGGGGTTAGGGGGAGGGGTTGAATATCTACTTTATTCAAAATTTCTTCAATTACACCCTCTATATTATTAAATATTTCGTTATTAAAAATTCTTAAAACTTGGTATCCATTATCAATAATAAATTTATCCCTAATTTCATCATGCTGTTTTTGCTCGTCTTCAAGATGTCCGCCTCCATCGAGTTCAATTACTAATTTTTTTTCATAACAAACAAAATCCAGTATATAATTGCCAAAAGCTTCCTGACGTCTGAATTTTAATCCGTTCAATTGTTTATTTCTAAGATAATACCAGAGAATCTGTTCAGCAGGAGTAGAATTTTTTCTTAATTCTTTTGAATGTTCAAGCGCCTCTTTTGTATAAAAATGTCTGGCTTTTAAACTTTCTTGTTCTTGACCCCTCACCGGAATCAAAGATTCCGACTCTCCCACAAGGGGAGAGTTATGCGCTATACTTTTTTGTATAACGACATGGGGTTGGGGTAATTCATTTATCACTTCTTCATTAAATAAGTGTACTAACTTACACTCAATCGACGTATCTGCGCTCAAATACCCGCATCTGCTTGAGCCAAGAGCGTCAAAACATATTACCCAATCCTTTAATTGCGGCTTCAAATACCTTATAAAATCAAAACAAACCGGAGTCATTTCATCGGCGTCATCCACAAGAAGATATTTTATGTTTTTAAAATAATCCGTATTTTTATAGACATGATTAAAAATCAGAGTCTGCCTCAAATAGTCTAAACTTCTGGTCTTGAGAGTAGACGATAAAAGCTTTTTAATAATCAATTCCGCATCTTCTGCAAACGATTCATTTAAAATTTCTGATCTTTTTTTAACTTCTTCATTTGTTAAATGATTCTGAACAATAAGAGAATATCTCCTGAAAATTTGATGTAAAAGAGAATGTTTGGAATTATATCCTTTAACATCAACCTGTTTTAAAATATCTTTCAGCAAAAACTGAGACACCTCTAAACCCACAAGATTAGGGAGAATGAAGGCTTTTTTAGACGGAATGGAGTTTTCTACAAAACACCAGTTTTCAACAAGTGTATTATATACAATTGAAAAAAATGAATGGACATTTAATTTTTCTGTTGCATCAACTTTTATGTTTTTTAAAATTTTATCAATGAATTGTTTTTTTAATGTTGAATTTTGGACAAGAACCAGTATTTCTGACGGTTTCACGCCATCAGATATCAGCTCCAGATATTTATCAACTAATACTTTAGTTCGAAAATCGACTTTAATAAAATTTAATAACATACTCCTTATGGACTATTTTACCACAAATACGGTTCAAACCTCTTGCAAAATATGAAAATTTTTAATACAATAAATGGGTAAGTTTTTTACAGTAACACTATTTAAGAAGGAGATTAAAACATGGCAAGAGTTAAAGATGAAAAAAAAGGTATTCAGGAACAAATCATTGAATCAGCTGGTCAAATCTACAACTACCTTTCTAACAAGGGTGAAGTTTCTATCAGCAAAATGAAAAAAGACCTTTCTTTAAACGAAAACTTTGCTGAAATGGGCTTAGGCTGGTTATCAAGAGAAGACAAACTTGAATACACTCAAAAAGCTAAATCAGTAACTGTAAAATTAAGATAGTAACTGAAAAAAAGTTTGAAAAACCTCTCTAAAATTTAGAGAGGTTTTTTATTTTTGTAAATCCTTCTTGACCGTAGGAGACAGTCCTTTTATAGCAAAAGGTTTTGCGAAATAAACGGCGCTTACGATTCCGAGAAGCGCTCCGAGAACATTCAGGGAAGTTCTTGTTCCTTTCCAATTTTGAGGCAAGAAATTTGATATCGAAAGCAATCCGCTGCCTGCCATAAGATAAATATACGCCTTAAAAATTCCCCTTGGAACAGCGACACAATCCTGCACATCGCGCGGATTTTTAACATTGTCTGCAATTACATCTATAAATTCACGCTTTGGCTTTTTTGACTGTGTATTATAAAAACCGGGTTGAGTCTGTATTCTTGAAATATTCATAACAATTATATTAAAACCTGAAAATATTTTTTTTGCGTTATCTAAATTCTACTCTTTTTATTTTCAATTTGTATTTTTAAGATTTTCAAAATCTCCTCCGGAAAACGGGCGTTAAGAAAACTTTGCCACAATTTCTCAAGGCTTTCTAAAGTTCTGCAGCCTCTGAGAATATTTTCAAACGTATTGTAAGCTTGCAAATCCAGAATTTTAAAACTTGCCTGTCCCGAATCTTTTATGTTCCATTCACCCGCTTTAATCTGTTTTTGAACACCTTTATTCGGAATCTGATATATCTCGCCCCTGCAGCCGACAATTTCCGGATATCTGTATGTTGAATGATAAACATTAACAATAGCATCAGGGTTAGAACGGGTCAGAAGTTTAAGCATATTTTTCATATTCTGTTCTTGCTCGCAGTAGAACATAGAATCCCCCGGAACAATTGCCCCGCCTGTATATCCTTCCGGCATAAGAGCCTTTAACATATATTTCAATGTTGAATACGAACAATTTGGCAGAGCATGGTAAAGAGCGTGCGTTCCTGTTTTTTTGTTATAAATATACATAACAGAACAATCATGAACATAAGAAGTAGAAATCGGTGTCAGTATGTTAGCTTTAAGAAAAGAATTTCCGTACCCTTCTGTATTAGTTGAGTAGCCGCAATTTTTTACGTATTCATTTTTTTCAAAAAAATCCCAGAAATTTTTCAACGGGATTGAGCCCTGACACTTTGTACCAGCCATGTACTGAGGTTCAATGTGCTTTATTTTTGTCAAAGATTTATTAGGTTTTGTATATCCGACCGGAGTACGTACAAATAAATCATAAAGCGTTTGTTTTTTAAACTTTATACCTTTGAAAGACTGCTGATTATTGTAATATGAAGTTTTATTTGAATATGAATAAAAGTTAACTTTCATAGTAATAAAAAAACATGAGAAAAAAAATTTTGCTATAAAAAATGTTTATGTTAGAATAAGTTTGTTGAAAGCAACGGTGAAACGACAGATTTGAAAATTAGACATACGGGTGCGTGGCGCAGTTGACTCTGCCGAAAAAAATCCGAACCGTTGAGGATTTTTTGAGAGGTAGCGAACACGGGAGTGTTCCCGCTAACAACTGCCGGACGACAGATTTGAAAATTAAACATACGGGTGCGTGGCGCAGTTGGTAGCGCAGTTGACTCTTAATCAATTGGTCGTGGGTTCGAGTCCCACCACACCCAGAATAAAAAAGGCTCTTTGTAATGAGCCTTTTTTATTTGCATAAATTTAGTTTACCAGCAAATTGTCTTGAATAAATCAGAAGAATCAGCCTTGACTATAACGGTCGAGGAATATATAGCAGGATTCCATATCATCATTGGAACAGAAGTACGGTGACTCAGTTGCCGTTGTGACAGGTTCAAGGGATTCAAGATCCGGAAAATCTTTTACGAGTACACTTTCCGAGCTTTCCTGTTTAATAGCATTTCTTATAACATCATTCATTGTAAAAGGTTCATCCTCGTTGTACGTGTCAAGATCCGGACCGCCTGCATTATAGTACCCCCAGGCTGCACCTTTAGCCTGATAGTATGCCATAGATTTTTTTGTATAAAGGATTTCACCATTACTCTTAAAATATGCAAATCTTGCGGTCAAAATATTCGAGTCATATTCTGCAATACCGATAGGGCAAATTTTCCCTGTATCCAGAAGAGCAAAGGCAAATATATCCGGTTCAATCCGGTCTTTATATTTTTGTTCTCTTTCATCAGGATCGGACTCATCATAATCATCAGCTTCTTTTCCGCCCTTATAAGTATACTCAAGAGAGTTTGGAGCCTTTTTACCGTTAATATCGACAAACACAAGATAGAAATAGAATCCGTGTTCAACACTATGCAGTCTTTTAGAAATATAAAATTCCATCCCGTTCGTTGCTGTAAACTGAATGTTATTTCTGACCGCATCTGATGAGAAATCATCGCCTTTAATATCTGCCAGTTTTGTATCAGAGCAAGAATCAGCAAAGTCATCCTCATCAGTTTTAACATTTGACGTAGTGTTAATATATGTAGTTAAACCTTCACACAAATTTTTTGTACCGGTATCTTGCGTTTCTGAATGTACAGGAGAATTTCCATCTTCATCGGGCAAGTCGGAGAAAGGTTCACATCCGTCTATTGTCGCATTATAGAAGGCTTTTTCAAGAGCAGTATAAGCATTCATATATAAATATTTCATAGCGGATTTTTCAGCCGGCTTCATTACCGTGAGAGCAAGAGCCGTTAGAATCCCGACAATTGCGAGCGCACACAGCATCTCTGCCAGAGTAAATCCTGATTTATTAGTCTTCTTCATCTTCTTTAGCATCTTCTGTTTCACTTTTTGCATCTTTTGTAATATTAGATCTGTATAAATATTCTTTTTCCATAGTACCTTCAACGGAAATACGTCCGTCCTGATAAACCTTAACATTAAATCTGTCCGGTTTTTCACAGGAATCTTTGTCATAGAAACAATTAGGTTTCTTGTCACCGTTTACATCCATATAAATATCATAAGGAGTAGTATTATCGGCAAAATTTGTAATCGGCAGAATCCAAACTACGCCGTCAGTTGTGATAAATGAAAAATCAGACGGATTTGAACCATCGGTAAAATCATGTTCGGAGCAATCTATACCGGAAGCTCTGTTGACTCTTGAGGCAAAAATCTCACAGAATTTTGTATCACCTTGATAAGTCTCACCTTTTACAGTTACTGATTCAGTATTACCGAAATAAGGACTGGCTGAGGGATTATTTGATTCCGGGTACAATTCTTCATCATTTATCATTTCTGATACTGCACGTTCGGTAATATAATAAGCTTTTTTAAACATCATCATTTCCTGATTAGGGAGAATACTTTTAAGAACAGGAAGCAATACCATAGCGAGGAAAGCTACAATGCCTACCGTTATACACATTTCACCGAGCGAAAACCCGTATTTTAGATTTTTTTTCATAACTTTACCTTTCATATATTATTACCAAGTAATTATAATTGCACCGCCGGCACCGGAAGAAGCCCCTGATCTTACAAGAGTTTCTACAGGATTACAACTATCTCTTTCTATATCGTAAGAGAGTTCTCTTGAGACTTCGCTGCCGTATTTCAACTGAATTTTATAGTACCCGTATGGTTTAGTACATTTATCCGTCATTTTATTTCCTGAACCGCCGGCGCCAAATCCCGGAAGTTCAGCCATTAAGAATTTTGTAAATACATCAGAAGATACATACACTGATTCGCCTCCCGAAACAGAAGAGTTGAAAGAGGAAGGAAGACTTGAGAAACTGCCGGAACCATCTACATAACTAAATCCCGGATAATCGTGTATTGTAGTTCCTGTATTATATTTTCCGCCTTCTGCTGTAAACCGTAAAGAGCCGTTATTACAAGAAAGTGTTGTATACAAACCGGCTTCCAGATTTTTTATTTCCTGTGCAGAAATTGTATCATCAATAGGCGGTCCGCCGGAGGCAACACCGAACACGCAATCATCTCCCAGAGTCGGAACATAATATGTGCTTACACCGGCAGCAGAGCCTCCGCCATTACCGGTTTCATGAAATCTTGTATTCAAATTTGTTATAATTCCGACAGACGGGATACTATCTGAAGCGGTACCTGTAATGCCTGCTGACATCTGAAACTCTGCAGGCCATCCTCCGCCGGAAAGCCCGTCTGCATCCTGCCCGTCTTCATAATACCAAGAATATGACCCGCTTATCTGTTCCGCACTTGCAGATAGCCAGCCGCCTTTACCTCCTGTAGCACGTTCCGTATTTGATACACAGTATGTATTCCATACCTTTAACGCGCCGTATCTTTCCACATCAGCACCGTCTTCCGCATATATAGTACCTGTTAAGCCTGAGGAATCAATATCAGGACCACTTGCTCCTGACGAAGGTGCTGATGACGACCATCCTGCACATGATCCGGCAGAAGAAGTCGAACCGGATACTACTCCTGAATCAAATAATTGCATTAAATATGCCTTCGTTCCATCTATTTCTACTCTATTGAGAGAACTATCCAAAAAGTTTATAGTACCATCAATATATACATACTTTCCGGCACCGCCACCACTTCCTCGCCCATACGCAACACTGTTGGTACCGAAACTTAAAGAAAAGTTACCTTCTCCAAAAGCAGCAGCAAGCATGCTGTTGTATGAACTTGTGCGAGACGGACCCGGAACACCGTAGCACCAGGAATCAGCACCTGCGGCACAATATTTATCATCTGTAATAGTCTTATAAGCTTCACTTATAATATCATTTACCTCCTCTTGCGTGAGTCCTGCAGGTTCAGTCTGTTCTCCGCTGCCTTCAGTTCCGCCGCCGGAACCTTCACCGCCCTCACCGCCTTCCGGAGCTGCTTCAATTATTGGTCCGAAGTATGATATATACGGACTTGACAATGGTGTATATCCCCTTGAAACATCACCGCCATTTCCACCTCTTCCTGTGTAAGCAGTTATTCTGTAGCTTGCACCTTTTAGAATCTGCTGCAGTTGGCCACCGTCAGGAAAAGCGTAGGCAGAGCCGCTTTGCGTACCTGATTTTATATTATAACTCGCAGTTCTGTCTGACGTTTCATCCCAGGGATCACGTAAATATTCATATCCGCCGGCTCCGCCGCCTATTAATTCAACTTTGAAAATTGCAGCTTTTCTCGGAGGTTTGAAACTGCAAGCACCGTAATCCCGTGAAATCTCTCTGGTAGAATTATAATAACGCTGCTCCAAACCGCCGCCGCTGTTAAAACAAATATACTTGCCGTGATAAACTCTTTGCGGGATATTCTTTATTCTCTTTGTAATGATAGGAGTTGACGCTGCCAGTATCATTGATATAAAAACAAAAAATACCATTAATTCAATTAAAGTAAAACCGGATTTTAAATTATTATATTTCATATTTGTCCTCATTAAAAATATTACCAGCTAATCATCAATCCCGTACGCATTGCACCGCTATTATATATTTTAGAATCAGGATACGTAAGTTTAAAGTAATTGCGCATATTCTCTGCATCTTCATTACTGGATAGGGTTAAAGAACCTGTAGTGGATTCAATACGAATATTTGAGCCATCTATTATAATACTCAAATCATTATTTATATTCGGTTGAAAGTCAGAATATAAAACAGTGCCGTAAGTATTTATATTAAAAAATGCTACACCTGAAGGAGGTTCAAATCTGCAGGAACCTCCGGCACTGCTAAGACTGGATTCAACATTTTCTCTTACATACCGCTGCATAAGAGTTGCTCCGTCAAGATAGCATTCAAAATATCCATGAGAAGTAAGTTGTCTCTTTGGTTGCGGTTTAGTAGTTATAACCTTTGATGCGCAGGAAAACAGAATGGCTATAATTGCCATTACTACAAGAGCTTCAGCTAAAGAAAAACCTTTTTTTACCATGATATTACTATTGCTCCCGGATTACCGCCTGTTGCTGTACAATAGCCTGTACCCTCACTCGTACCTCCGCTTGGGCACGCTATAGAAGCACTGCCGCCTCCGGCACCGGATATTGGCTCAAGTGACTCCGTCCCGGTTTGTACACCGTTAATCTTGTGTACAGCAGAACCTTCAATATGAGTAACTATAGGAAATGCACCCGCACCTGATTTTCCCGGCGCTAAACCGTTTTTTATTAACTCTGCAAGTCTGCTTGTATAACCGTTTGCCGATGCGACTGAAATACTCGGTGCACTTCCCTCAAACGCTGTCGGATAATATTCCTTAGGGAACGGTAAGTCGTCTTTAGATACAGGGATTAAATAATTATTATAAGTAGCTCCGTCACTTCCGGACTGTGCAATCAAAAAGTCACGCCAGCTTCCGTCAGAGTCTTTTATCTGGATAACGGAACGCTGAGAAGTGCTCGCAGCCGGTATAAGTCTCATTTCAGTACCTGACGGAATATTTTCAAGCATTTTTATTTCATTTGTACCGGGTGCACCTGCCACCCCAAAGGTTGCTCTTATGGCAAGAGACTGTGTTTCATAAGGAATCGAACCCCCACCGCCGGAAACAGAGCCGGCTTTAGCCCATACAGCTGCTCTTCCGCAGCCGATACCTCCTGCTTGAGCATTATTCAGCTGTACCGCATTGACAACTTCTATTTCACCGGCAATTTCTGTTCTGTCATTATTGTTGATGTTAAAGTCTTCACCGTTTTCACCTCTTCTTGATTCACCGGTAGCCTTGACAACTTCACCGTCTTTTCCGTCTCCGGAAGGTTTTAAAGATATGTATTTGCCGGAATTAAAACTTAATGTTGTTTCTGTAGTTTTTTGGGTAAATCTCACATTATCTTTCACACCATTAGGGTCATATTCAAGTTTTGCGCGCACTATATATTGAGCACCTTTTCCTGAATCGCCGCCATCAGCCTTAAGATCAGATCTACAGTCTGCCGGGCATCTCGATATATCATCAGCACAAGTATATTGACATTCTTCATTAAATGTTCCGTACTTGTAATCATCACGTATAGGCACACACTTCCCATCCCCGGAAGCTCCTACAGGTGATAGTAAAGTATATTGCGGCCAATTTTCTTTAGGAATAGAATTCCACTGCTTATTCCATTCTTCTCTTACCCAATCCGGAACATCTTCACTCTGGATACTTGTCAGAAAATCTGTTCCCATACTAACAGAACCGCTAATATTTGTTGTGGCGGAAACATAACTGGGAGCCATGTACAATCCGTGCGCACCGTCTCCGCCGGCACCGACTGCCTGCAAAACAAAACGGTTTGCCGGCGGTGCTTTAAAATAACAAGCACCGGATACGACTGTTTCTGTACCGCTCCGGTCATCAACATTATCAGAAGTAAATTGTATTAACTGACTGCCGTTATAAAAACATTCCATGGTTCCGTGTCTTTCAAGAGCTTCAGCAGGTTTTTGCAATTTTTTCTGCCCGAGCATAGGAACACCAAGCGCACCTATAAATCCTATAATAACAAGCGTGATAAGAATCTCCGCCAAGGTAAAACCATGTCTATGCATTCTTTTTTTCATTCTAATAGCCTATCTCTTGCTTATTAACGTACGTGCTCCAGCAGGGTACCAGTATACCCTATTATATTTTATATAATAACATATATACTATTCTTTGTAAACCCGTCTTGTTTTTATAGAACGGTAGCGTGCATTCAAGCTCCGGAACATCAACGCGTGTTCCGGAGCCGGCAGCGGGGGAAGCTGAAGCGTCCCTCACCCGCATTTGTAGCTCGCTGCCACTTGCACAACTGCGACTTCCCCGATTGGAGAGGTAAGCGCGCTTATTGGATGAGGCGACACTTGAACGACTTCGCGCATTCCTTCCCTTTTGAGGGAAGGTTAGGAAGGGTGCTTATGTTTGTATTGAAAAGCTTATCACCCTCACCTTCTCTCCCTCATATAGGGAGAGAGACGCTTCGGCGTTAATTGGGCGTGATAAGAGCTGAACGACCTCGCGCGTTCATTCCCGTCCCATGCTCATCCGGCTTGTAGTGATACTTACTAGAACGATACATTTACCCCCATTTACCCCCATTTACCACTCCTTCACTACGGGTATCTTGGTTTTAATCCATTTAAGCAGTTGTCCGGTATACGTTGTTATCACCATAGTTAACACAAAATACAAATACGTATTCTGAACAGGGTTGAAAATCCAGTATATATTATGATTATTGCGTTCGCTTATCGGAATTCCGTTTACCCAAAAGATAGCAGCTGTAATCAAATACATTACAAAAAGGTGATTTGCCATTATGTGATAAGTATTTTCACCTACCAATTTTATAAATTTAATATCTTTTAAGTAATTGTATGTTACGTGAATAAACCATAAAGAAAACCAGATTCCGGTAATGCTCGTAAGAACCGGAACAACAATCTGGCTGTCAAACCTTGCCCACACAAGCACATAGCTTAAACCTATTCCGTGGGTCGGGTCAAAATCACGGTTAAAATGCCATAAAACCGCCTGAATACAAAGAACAATTCCCAGAATTTTTGGAGTAAAAATATTGTAATTTCCGTGAATTTTCCGTATATAAAAATGTCCTAAATACACAAAAAACAGAGAAAACATTATTCTTATAATTATTAAAAATACCGGAGTAAGCGGAAATATTTTTGAAAGCGGAATCGCCGCAAACCCCATTATTGTATAAATTGCAGTTTTTATTTTGATATCAAGATTCCTGAATTGTCTTTCAAGAAACAAAAATGTCACCATTGTCATAAACAGTTGGGTTACGAACCACATCGGGCAGGATAAGTCAAACTGATGCCCGTTCAAAAATGGTGTTATAAAAAAGTTTTTCCAGCTTAATTCCATTCCCCAGAATTTGCCTGTAAGTTTATCAATAACAATTGTTACAACCGCATAAAACGCCGAATATATAAAATACAAAACAAGCAGACTCTTTACCCTGCGCTTTATAAACTCGGCAACATTGTCCAGATACTTATCTTTAAAAAGCATTCCGGATATAAAGAAGAATAAAGCCAGTTGAAACGAATACGGCGGAAACATATCAAACAATCTGAATTCCAGATGCCCTGATACAACAAGAGTTATAGCAAGCGCCTTTAATATATTTATTTTGTCAGATAAAATTTTGTCCATAGAATTAATTATATATTAAAAACATACATCTTGAAAATTTGTAATAAAGTCTAGGTTTTAAGAATATAAACACTGCACCGACCTCCCAGTCCGGAGACTAGTTTAACGCTGTCAACAAAGCAGGTTAGGAAGGGTGCTTCTGTTTCTGTTGTAAGAGCTATCACCCTCACCTTCTCTCCCTCATATAGGGAGAGAGACGCATCGGCGTTAATTTGGCGTGACAAGAATTGAACGACCCCGCGCATTCCCTCTCCCCTTTGGGGCGAGGGTTAGGGAGAGGGGAACATTACACTTAGCGTTCAGCCTACCCTCCCCTTGTGGGAGGGTCGAAATCTTTGATTTCGGGGAGGGGTTTTATACAGACATTACGTCTGTAATTTTAATGCCTAAAATTATCATGGACAATTGTGCCCCAAAGGGGAGAGGGGATGTGCGCAGTCGTTCCAAGCTCGTCCGGCTTGTAGTGATACATACCGGAGTGATACATTCCCCCGAGGGGGCAAAAATAACCCGCTCAAATTCCAAACAAAATCTTAATAAAATTTTTACTGGAAAAGCAAAATCCCCTGTGATATTATAGTCACAATTGAGAGGGAAGAGAATGAATACAGCCGAATATTTGGTAAAAAAGCTTGAGGAACTCGGAGTTAACGATTTTTTCGGACTTCCGGGCGATTATAACTTTAATATTTTATACGCAATAGAAAACAACCCCAACACAAAATGGATAGGCTGCACAAACGAACTTAATGCCGGTTATGCGGCGGACGGGTATGCCAGAATTAGAGGTTACGGCGCTATTGTTACAACGTACGGTGTCGGAGAACTCAGCGCAATAAATGCTATTGCAGGGAGTGCAGCGGAGAATGTTCCTGTTATAAGCATTGTGGGTGTTCCGGCAACCAAAACGATTGAAAACAAAACAATGGTTCACCATAATTTTCAGGATGTAAACTACTACGCCTGCTATGAAGCGCATAAGCCGATTACCGCCGCTTGCGCTTATCTTACAAGAGACAATGCAAAGCTTGAAATCGACAGGATTCTAAAAGTTTTTGTTAAAGAGAAGAAGCCTGTTTATGTTGCAATTCCGATGGACATTGCAACAATGGAAATCTCTGAGAAAGAAGTTTCTTATGGCTGGTCGAGCGATGAAGAAGTTTTGAGGCTTGTTACAGGCAAAATCGTCGCAAAGATTAACAATTCCAAAAATCCGGTAATCCTCGGAGATCTTCTGGTAAAGCGTTTTGATGCCAGAATTGAATACAAGGAATTTGTTGAAAAAACAAGAATTCCCGTAACAAACTTCCTTATGGGAACAAATTTGATTGATATGGACTATGACCTGTATCTGGGCGGGTATTATGCGCAATTCGGGAATCCGGAAGCTGAAAAATATATTAACGAAACAGACTGCTTAATCTCCGTTGGTCCTGTTTATACAGATCTTAACGCTTTCGGGTTTAATCTGCCGTACAAGCTTAATGACCATATAGCAATTTACGGAACGTACACGTATGTTGACGGCGCAAGGTACAACAACGTTAAAATGGCAGATGTTCTGGAAGCAGTCACAAAGCTTGTTGATACTAAAGATATGAAGATTTCAAAGCCGCAAATAGGTTATGAACATAAAGAGGCAAAAAACGAGCCTCTTACTTCGGCATATATTTACCCCCGCTTGCAGGAATTTATAAAAGAAAATGATATTCTGGTTGCAGAAACCGGCATAATTCCTCACGGGGTTGCGCCGATGAAACTTCCTGCAAATGTAGAGCTTCAAACTCAGACGTTATGGGGTTCAATCGGCTGGGCAACACCTGCAACTCTCGGCGTATGTTTGGCAAAATCGAATTCCAGAGTTATTCTGATTACGGGGGAAGGCTCGCATCAGCTTACGGCAATGGAGATTGGCAATATGCTGAGACGCGGAATTAAGCCGGTTGTTATTGTACTTAATAACAAAGGTTATACGATTGAGCGTGTACTTTCAGACTCTCCGGACGACTGCTTTAATGATATTATGCAGATGAATTATTCCAAGTTTGCAAGAGTTTTTGACGGTGATATCTGGTCTACAAAGGTTACAACTGCCGAAGATTTTGACAAAGCGTTAAAAGTCACACAGATTATGAACAAAATGTGCTATATAGAAATTTGTACAGAAGCTATGGATATGCCAAAATTGACAGAGGACTTGATTTCCTGCTTTAAGAAAAAAGCTGCCGAGAACAAGGCGCCGGCAGTTCAGATAAAACCGGCAGAGGAAGAAAGTTTTTCGCCAAGCTGCAGTCTTGATAAATTTGAAACAGTTGTTCATAAAGGGCTTTCGGAGGTAGAATGACAAAATTATTCGTGATATCCGGCTCATCCGGCGTTGGCAAAGGAACAGTAATCAAGGAGTTTTTAAAAAAGCATCCTGATTTTAAACTTTCTGTTTCCTGTACTACAAGAGGAATGCGAGCGGGAGAAGTTCACGGAGAAAATTATTTTTTCTTAACTAAAGCCGAGTTTGAAAAATGTATTGAGAATGATGAGTTTTTGGAATGGGCAGAATTCTCCGGCAACCACTACGGAACAAAGAAAAGTTTTGTTGATGAATGCCTTAATAAAGGTGACAATTTGATTTTGGAAATCGATACAAAGGGCGCTTTGAACGTAAAGAGGCTTATGCCTGAAGCTGTATTAATATTTATTGCTCCGCCTTCTCTTGAAGAGCTTGAAGCACGGTTGAGAGGACGGCATACGGAAACCGAAGAAGCTATACAGAAGCGGCTTGCGTCAATCAAGTTGGAGATTGAAAACTCAAAGAAATTTGACCATATTGTTGTTAATGATACTGTAGAGAATGCGGTTAAGAAATTAGAGAAACTGATGGTTGACTCAAGTCGCGCTAAGTGAGCGCTGTTGCGCCTCTAACGCAGTCCCCCATCCTAACCTTCCCCGGGGGTAAATGTATTGGACTGGGATTTTACGCTCCCAGCCGGTAAGATGAGGGAGAAGGTATGCGCGTTGTCGTTCTACAGTTTACCTGCTAACCCCCTCCCTAGCCCTCCCCGCTGGAGAGGGAACGCGCGCTGTCGCTCAAGAATTGTCTCGTCCGATAATCTCGTCCACCTCTCCAATCGGGGAGGTCGCAGTTGTGTGAGCGTCAGCGAGCTACAAATGCGGGCGGAGTTCTATTCATTATCAGCCCCTCTCCCTAACCCTCTCCCCAAAGGGGAGAGGGAATACGCAAGGTCGTTCTATAGCTTGATTGTAGTCACCCTTCCTAACCTTCCCTCAAAAGGGAAGGGACGCGCGCTGTCGTTCACTTAGCCAAGACAAAAGAACGACAGCGCCTATCCCCTCTCCCTGCAAATACATCCTGCTTGTAGAATTACATACAAAACCAATACATTTACCCCGGAGAGGGTTAGGGAGAGGGGATGATGTTCTATACTTGTCACACCAAAAAGCCGGAGATAATCTCCGGTAATTTTTGATTTACCAAACCCTACATCTGATTATTTTCAGTGCATCAACTGATATATTAATTTAAACCGAATATTCTTAAAATACACCTATCTAATTTTTCTGCAGTCTCTTTAGTTATAAGCTGCTGCGGATTTTTGGATATTTCTGCTTTTAACTTATAAAACTCCCTGAAAGCCTCTTCACTGTTAGTGCCATTTTCTTTACAATATTCCCATACTACGTTAATGATATGAGTAATTAATTCCATCTTTTTTGTATCTTCTCTTCCGTTTTCTGTACGGATTTGTCTTATAATATGATCAGCGCCACAGTTTAAGTCGTCTTCATAGCCTTTTATAACACTGTAGATATTCTCTTTTTTTATTTTTTTGATATTATCACAAGCATTCACCCACTCATCATCAGTTGTATACCATTCTAAATCATCTACAATGTCATTACCTATAGTTTCGCCGTCTTCACTTTCGATTTTCTTAAATTCTTTTTTACAGATAGCTTCTAATTCTTCATTTTCTTCCTGAGCTTTACGTTCTTCTGCTTCTATTTTCTTATTTGTTGTTACAATATCAGAATCGCTTATTGTCTCAAAATTATCATCAGTTAAATCTTTAGCAGCTTTTGTCACACCGTTAATTACAACATTTCCGTTTTTATCAACATAATCGCAGACAACTCTCATAAGCTTATTGTCTTTTATGATGAAATACTGTGAATAACCATTTTCCTGGATGCCTTTGCTCTTGTATAAGGTTGAACCATTCAGTTTGGTACTGCACTTATAAATTTTGACTCCATAAAGATTTTCAACCCTTTTAAGTGTATTGTTGTAATCAATAACATCCTGAACTGAAACTTCAACAGTTTCAACATCTTTCTGAACTTTTTTGCTGCCGTCTGCCATTGTGCAGTTACCGTCTTTGTCAATAGATTTAACACCTTTAAGTTCTACCAGTTTATCTTCTTTTACTGTATAGAATTTTGCAGGCTCGTTAGTTGAAGATTGAGTTGTTGTATAAACTCCGTCTCTTGCGGTTTTCTTAAGCTCTTCTTCTTTTACAAGTTCTTCAACTTTTTCGTCTGCTGTATCTACTCTTTCGTCAATATCGGAAACTTCTTCGACATCTTCTTCCGGAACGGTATCGATTTCAATATCATCTACCTTAATTCCTTCATTCTTAAGATCTGCTTTTGTATCTTCAACAATTAAGTTATCATCAGCAATATCTTTATCAGTTGAAGAAATATCATTCAGGAAGCCGTATTTTGTATTGATTGTATTTCTAACTCTTTCTGCTTCCATCATTCTGAGCATTGCGTAAAGTGTGTCAAATTCTTTTGCAAGTGCAAGCAAATTATCTTTAGTAAACTTTTCATTAGCTGTAGTTAAAGCTTTTGATACATTATCTTTAGCTTCATCAAGTTTTGAGAAGTCTCCATCTACTTCTGACTTGAAGTCTTCTACCTTATTAATCAAAGACATTGCAAGGTTATTAATACCTTTTTTGTGCAATTCCATTTCAGACTCTTCTGATGGTAAATTATTTGCAACAAGACGTATAATTCCTCTGCTGCTATCATCTTTATGTGTATCATTCCAGTAGCTTATTATTCTCAATATGCTTGGATTATTTTCACTTACTGATACTGTTACAAGATTATCGCCTTTCTTATTCTTGATATCCTGCTCTAAGCTGTTTAATTCTTTTTTAAGTTTTGTATCTTCTTCTTTATTTGTTCCATTGAACTTGTAACCTGCAGCATCAAGCATTTTCTTGTATTCAGGAAGTTCTAACAAAGCTTTTTCAAGTTTATTTTTATCGAGCTGTTTATACAAATCTCTTAATGCTTCCAATTTTTCTTCCGGTTTGCCTGATTTATTTAAAGCATTGTTAATTTTATCTAAAAGCGTCGGACTTAAAGAATTATTTTTTGTTCCGATTTCTTTATACTTTGTAATTAATGCTTTTAAAGCATCATACTCGCTATTGCTGCCACTTGTTGAACCTCCGCCCGGAGTACCCCACGGATTGCTCCACGGCATCTGCCAATTATTGAAGAAATTATTCATGCCATTCATCCAGCTTCCATTCTGGAATGCCTGCATTGTCTGCTGAACAGCAAGCATCGGATTTAATAATGTATTTCCGTAAAGACCAAATTCCGGATATTCATAACCTATAGAAAAATCAAATGTCGGAGTCATATACATCATTGAATTAGCAATTGACTTTTGATTCAATTGATTCCATAAGATATTCAAAGAGCCGCTCGGGGTGCTCTGTGTTAATTCATAATTTAATGATGAATAATGGAATGGAAACATTTAATTATCCTCTAAATTTATACTCTTATATATATAAAGTAGATATGTCTTTAAAAATTGCCTTTTATGTAAAGAAATGTAACAACTTTCTTAACTTACCTTAATATAAATCTGATATACTCTTGTAATAAATCATTTGTATGATATAATAAAGTATCACGAGGGGTAAGTGTAGTTACGAATATTATTCGTACAAAACTGCTCCGCAAGAGAAAAAGGAGGAAATATGGCAAGAGTTTTAATATCAATGTCTAATGATTTTTTAAACAAAGTTGACAGTGTTGCCACATCCGAACAAAGAACGAGAAGCGAATTAATCAGAGAGGCTCTGAGAGTTTATATAAAACGTAACAAAATTTCTAATAACCTTAAAGCAGAAGAAAATGCAACTATTTTGTCAGAACTTCTCAGCTAAAATATTTGATGGCTATCCTTCCGTATATTTGATGAAAACATAATAAAAACTGACTCATAGTTATCCTGAGTCAGTGTAAGTTTTCTCTAATAATTTTGGGAGGAGATTTGGGGATAGTTGATACATGGCATGCTACTATAAATTTCAAAATCATGATATGTCATGAAGAAAAAGTTTTACAAAAATTTACAATTTGACAAATCTATCATTGCCGTATTCGCTTATATACAATAAAAAAATATTATAGTAATATATTATTATGAAGAAAAAATTTTTAGGGACAGTTTGTTGTTTAGCTATGTGTACTATTATGTGTGCATCAGAAGTTTTTGCAGCATCAACAGGGGCTTTTGCACAGCACTATGATGCAGCCCAGAACTATTTGATGCAAAACCAGTACTCATCTGCTATTGTTGAATTCAGAAAAGCTTTAAGAATCAATTATCTTGATAACTCGGCAAGAATAGGACTTATAAATTCTTATCTTGCAAGAGCAACTTATTATGCCAATCAGGAAAAAAATTATGAAAAGGCTGCAAACGATTTCAGAAGCGCACTTTTTTATCTGAGAATTTATCCTGATAAAGAGCAAACAATCCAGAATTCTGCGGCAATGATAACTTCTGCTAATGAAAATTTAAACCAGTGCCTGAAAATAATGAGTTTTGATACAACCGCCGGCTCCAGATACAAACAGGCAGAAGAACTCCGTGCTGCAGGTAACTTATCAGCTGCCGCTTTTGAATTCTTTAAAGCCGCTGATAATGCAAAACTTGCAGCAGACGCTAACGGTCAGGTTGCAGATTTATTAAAGCTGCTGGGCAATGAACCGCGTTCTGCCGATTTTTACAAAACGGCGCTTGAATTGAAACCGACTGACGGGCTTCTACGAATGAAATACGCAAGAACGCTCGATAAACTCGGTCGGTATGACGAGGCGGTGGTTCAATATAATGAAGCGCTTGCCAATTCCAAAGGTGATATGGAAGTTTTATACGCGCTTGAAAGAATTTATCTTAAAAAACTTGCAGTAACTCCGTCTGACGCGGAATTAAACGCAAACTTAGGCGCTATTAAGCAAGCTCAGGGTGATTTTGAAACGGCATTGAGTTATTATGGCAAAGCTGAAAAAATTAATCCGTCTAATGTTACGACCAGACTGAATGTCGGAACGTTATTCCAACAGAGAAAAGAGTATCAGAAAGCAATCCAGTCTTATGACTCGATTTTAACGTTGTATCCTAACAATACTCAGGCACTTTTATATAAGGCACAGGTTTATAAAGAAATGGGCGACAACAAGACTGCGCTTAATTTGTACAAAAAGATATTATCAATAGATCCGGCTAATGCCGGCGCTAAGGCTGAAATCGGCGATGTTATGAAAAACGCGCTTCCGCCTTCGGAATACATTGCTTTTCTTGAAAAGAACGGAACTTATGATGAAATTTACAATTATGCCTACAAACTTCATCAGGAAAACAAGCTTGATGAGGCAATTGAAGGTTATAGCGCAGCATTAAAAAAAGACGCTTCAAAAGTTGACGCTTATGTAAATCTGGCAATTTGTTATGCGGCAAAAAATGATTACAACAATGCCGTGAGCATTTTAAACACCGCGAAGTCAAAATTTCCGGCAAATAATCTTGTTTTGAAAACGCTTCAGAGTGTTCAGAATGATTCAGCGAATACTAAACTTGCAGCAGCCTCCGAAAGTTATGAGAATAAGGACTATAAACAGGCACTGCAGCAATATCTTGCAATTAATCCGGCAACAGAAGATTCAATACTCGGTGCAGCGGCCTCGTATCAGGCTCTCGGGGATTATAACAGTGCTATAGAATATTACAAAAAAGCAGAACAGATAAATCCTAATAATGCTGAAACTCCTTATTATATCGGGTATCTGTATTCAGAACAACAAAACTGGGCGCTTGCAGAAACTTATCTTAAAAAAGCCGTTGAAAAAAATCCGGAGTCAGAAGCAAAAGAATTACTGGCTTACGTTACCCAGAACGGCTCACTATCGGTCTTAAATGAAGGTATTGCGCTTTATGAACAAAATAATTTCCAGAATGCACTCCTCAAATTTAATGAAGTTTTAAGAAAAGAAGCCACTAATGCCTATGCTTATTATTACAGAGGCTTAATATATGATGAGCAGAAGCAGACAAAACTTGCAATTAATGACTATTTAAACGTACTTAAGTATTCAAATGATTTTCCTATTGCAAATTATATGCTCGCGGTAGATTATGACACAATGAGCAATTACAAAGAGGCGTATAAATATTACCAGAAGTTTATTGCAGCTTACACAACCGATGATGAGTATTTAAAATACGCAAAATCCAGAATGGCTGAATTAAAGCCTTTTGTCGGGGAGGGGTAAATACAATTGTCCGGAAAGGTAAAATCTCTTATTTCAAGCAGGGTTTCTCTTGCGCCAATGGCTGGAATTACGGATTTTGTTCTGCGCTCGCTTGTCAGAGAATATTCAAAAACCTGTCTTTTAACAACCGAGATGATAAGTTCGGAAGCTTTGACTCAGGTTAAAGACACTGATATTGTTGCAAGGGGTGAAAACCATTCGCCTGTATCTTACCAGTTGAGCGGGCATAAGCCGAAAATGATAGCAGATTGTGCAAAATATCTGGAAAAATACGCTGATATGATTGATATTAATATGGGCTGTCCTGTTAATAAGGTCGTAAAAGGTACAGACGGCTGCGCGCTTATGCGAAACCCTGATCTTGCTCAGGAGATTGTAAGAACCGTAAAATCCAACATAACTGTACCGCTCAGCGTGAAATTCCGTCTCGGATATACGTTTGACGAATTGAATTATGTGGAATACGGTCAGAAAATGCAGGAAGCCGGAGCGGATTTTATCACAATCCATGCCAGAACCCGCTCTCAAATGTACGGCGGGAAAGCTGATTGGAAAAAGATTGCGGAGTTAAAAAGAAACGTAGATATTCCGGTTTTTGCAAACGGAGATATTGTTTCCCCGGAAACTGCGGCTGAATGCCTTGAACAATCTCAAGCCGACGGGGTTGCAATTGGACGCGGAGCGCTCGGAGACCCGTCATTGCTGCACAGAGTGGAAGAATACATAAATAACGGGAAATATTTACCTCCGCCTAATTTGGAAGAAAAAATTGACACACTGAAAAAACACCTTTTGAAAGAAGTGGAGTTCAGAGGTGAAAATGTCGGAGTAAAATTCTGCCGGAAATTCTATCCCTATTATGTAAACAATTTTACCGGCGCCTCAAAATTAAGAGGAGAACTGGTTTTAATCGACAGCTTAGATGAAATCTTTAAAAAGCTGGACGGGATTCTGCGGGGGTAAATGTTTGGACTGGTAGTACGGACTACCCGGTGTGCCGTCATTCAGAGGACGTAAGTCCGAAGAATCTCTATAACTTATAAAAAATTTCTATTCACTCCTCACTATTCACTAATTTAAGGGATTCTTCGCCCCTAAATTGCTATCGGGCTCTGAATGACGGCAAACTTTTTGGCTTACTTACCAGGAGTGCTGTCATTGCGAGAAAATCTCTGATTTTCGCGGCAATCCATTCTTATTCAACTGTAAATTTTGTTTTAAAATACTTCAGGCTATTCTCCAGTTCTTTTTTAAAGCCATGGAATCTGATTTCCCGTCCCTCTTAGCTCTTCAGACCGTTTGCCCAGTCTCTTGCAAACATTTCGCCTTTGCCTTCCGGTTTGACTTTAATGAGGCGCAAAACTCCTTTTCCGGTTTTTACATCAATACCGAATTTAGAAATATTTACAAAGTCACCTGCTTTGCCGTCTTTTTCTTCCTCCAGAGGTTCTGTTTCGAGGACTTTAATAATTTTGCCGTTATGTTCAAAAAACGCCCCCGGACACTTGTATACCCCGCGGACAAGGTTATGAATCTCTTCTGCTGATTTTGTCCAGTCAATTTTACACTCTTCTTTTTTTAATTTATCCGCAAAGCAGACTCCATCCTCACATTGCGGTATTGGTTTAAGCGTACCGGCTTTAAGACCTTTCAAGGTTTCAGCAAGAAGCTCGGGAGAATTATTTGCACAAAGGTTGAAAAGTTCTTCACAATTCATATTTTTTGTAATTTCTATCGGGTATTTCATACAAATATCACCGCAATCAAGCCCCAGTTCAGTAATCATTGTGCAAATTCCGGTTTCCTTATCCCCGTTCATTATTGCCCTCTGAATCGGATTTGCTCCTCTGTATTTTGGAAGCAGTGATACGTGCAGATTAATTGTTTCATATTTTGGAATATCAAGAACTTCCTGAGATAAAATCTGACCGAAGGCAAAAGTTACAAAAAAATCCGGTTTTAATTCTCTTAATGCCCCGATAATTTCAGGCTCTTTTCTTATAGATTTTGGCTGGAACACTTTTATATTATGTTCTTGCGCAAATTGTTTTATCGGACAGGCTGTAAGCTTCTGTCCTCTGCCGGACGGTTTATCCGGCTGGGTTACAACAGCAAGAACCTCAAAATCATTTGAGTTGTAAAAATATTCCAGTGATTTTAATCCTATATCAGGTGTTCCAAAAAATACTATACTTATCATAATTTCCCTTTTTGTAGTTGTATCGTTGAAAAGTTGAAATTTGCAACACATTCTCTTTATGGTGTATTTTAAACTTCTGTCAGGCAAAGTCTGATGCACAGTTCTTTATGGATTGCTTCGGGCTGTCTTGGTTATTCCCTCGCAATGACGCCATACTTGTAGGTTTAATTCCAGGAGTGCCGTCATTCTGAGGACGTCAGTCCAAAGAATCTCTATAACTTATAAAAATTTCTATTCACCATTCACTCCTCACTATTCACCAGATAAAGTGAAGCGGTCTGCTTTACCAGACAGGCATTAACCCTCAGCGCCTTCCTGTTTGTCAGCTTTTTCTTTCTGAGCTTTTGCTTCTTTTTCGATTTTTTCTTTCATCAAAACTTCAATTTTTTCTTCAAGTTCAGGCTCTGCAAGAATTTTATCGAGCTGAATATCCGGAAGGTTGCATTTCTTCAAAACTTCTTCCGCTTCAAATCTGTTTATAACATGATCGATAAACAGTATTCCGTCAAGATGGTCAAACTCATGCTGGATTGCTCTGGCTAAAAGACTTCCGTCATGAGCTTCCAGAACAAAAGAACGCCCGTTTCTGTCCATAGCCTTTACCATAACGTCAGAATATCTTCTAACATCAGTAAAAGCTTCCGGAAAACTCAAGCAGCCTTCGTGGCTTATTACAGCACCTGATTTTTTTATTATTTTCGGGTTAATAAATACTATCGGATTTAACGGTTCGTTTCCGGTTGATGTATCAATTACAAATACCCTGTAATGTTCGCCTATTTGCGGAGCGGCAAGCCCGACGCCGTTCTGAGCGTACATTGTATCTAATAAGTCCGCGACAAGATTTTTTATCTTCTGGGAGACTTTATGAACTTCTTTAGAAGGCTGTCTTAAAGACTCTTCCCCGTATTTAACAACTTTTCTTATTGACATATCTTCATACCTCTTTACTAAATCATATCATAAATATGAACATTTTTCGAATAATGACGTTATAATAGTATTATGAAAAGAAGTTTAATAGCGGTATTTTTATTTATTTTCACCTGCTCCGGCGTATTTGCCGCGTCATCAAAAATCTATGATGAAAACGGATTCCGTATCGGTACCTGCACAAAAAACGGAGAAGTTTTTGAAGCTTATGATTTAGACGGGAAGCCTATACTTCAAGATGTTTTAGGGAACAGTGTTCCGGCAAAAGAAGTATACTTTTATGACATCTCCGGAAATTTACGTAAATATACCAGCAAAAAACGTACTATAGCGCCGGTTAACTTTGTAATAGACGGTAAAACGTACAAAGGTCCTATCTACAGCCGCAGGCGCTTATCGCTTTAAAACCCAGAAATCCTTCCTGAACAAAACAAGAACAGGAATTAACTCCAGTCTTCCGATAAGCATATCAAATATAAGTATAAGCTTTGTAAGCCAATGCAGCGGCTCAAAACTTCCTAAAGGACCTATTTTACCGAATCCCGGACCGATATTCCCTATAGCACTTACTGCACCCGTTAGCCCTACAGTTGTATTTTGTTCAATAATCGCAACTAAAAATGCCGAAACAGTAAGAATTACAAAATAAAATGCAACAAACATCAAGGTCTGGTCAAGAACATCTTTTGACACGGAATAATTACCGATTTTTATATTGCATACTGCCTTCGGATGCAGAATTTTTACCATCTCGGTTTTCATAATCTTAAAAATCAAAAGCCACCTTATAACCTTTATGCCGCCGCCGGCAGAACTTGCGCAGCTTCCGAAAAGCATTATTGCAAAAATCAAAAGTTTGCTCGTGCAATCCCATTTTGTATAATCAGCACTGCAATATCCGGTTGAAGATACAAGCGCAGAGATATTGAAAAAGGCGTGCGTTATACTTTCCGGCAAATCATAATTCATATTGAAAAATAAAGAGGCAGTTAATAAAATTCCAATCACCAGAATCACATTAAAATACGCCCTGAATTCCGCATTTCTGAATAATACCAGCGGATTAAGCCTTATCCACGCTTTATACTGGAGGTTGAAACTTGAGCCGGCAAAAAACATAAAAATTATAGTTATCCAGAGAAGCGGAAATGAATACCCTATCATACTGTCACCGGACGGAGCCAGACCGCCTCCGGATACAGATGAAAATGCATAACAAACAGCGTCAATCCATTTCATACCGTTAAATTTTAAAAGCAAAAAATCCAGAACAGTAAGTCCTGCATAAACTTTCCACAAAGCTGCCGCCGTATTTTTTATCCTCGGCGTAAACTTATCCTCCGTAGGACCCGGAGCTTCCGCGAAAAACATCTGACGACCGGCTATTGCAAATTGAGGCAGAATCGCAATAAACAACACGATAATCCCCATACCGCCAAGCCATTGCGTAAAAGAGCGCCAGAAAAACAACGCATTCGGGTAATTAAAATGAGTAAAAACAGTAGCGCCTGTTGCCGTAATTCCTGACATTGCTTCAAAAAACGCGTCAACAGGTTTTATTCCGAAAAATGTATAAGGAATAGCAGCAAGTATTGCTGCAAAAAGCCAGGAAAAAGTTACAACACACAAACCTTCCGACTTTTTGATGTCGTTTATTGATTTAATCTTCGCTGCTCCGCTCACAAGCTTCCTTATTGTTACAGATATCATCAATGCAAAAGCGCCTGTCAGCAAAAACGGCAATATAGCGTTTGTTTCATGAAAATACAGCGCAACAAGAACCGGAAGCAGCAATACAAAGCTGAAATACATTATCGTAAGACTGAATGAATATGCAAGATAAGTTAATCTCATTCAATTTCCTCAAAAAATTCCCTTATAACTTTTGCGTTTTCGCTCGTTGTAAAGATTATCAAATTATCCCCGCCCATAACCTGCGTTGCACCGTTTGGAATAATTATCCTCTTTCTTCGCTGAATAACCCCGACAATAGCCTTTGCAGGGAGTTTCAAATCCATAATTTTCTTGGTTTGATAATTCTCAGGGATTTCTATAACAAGAACTTCACCTTTACCCTGTTCTACAGTTGCCAGAATATCTATATTTGTTTCTTTTATACTGTTTTTGATTTCATTCAAAGCCGCTGTCCTTGATGAAATTGCAATATCAATCCCGACTTTTTCAAACAATTCTACATTCGTATTCTTGGAAACTCTTGAGATAACCCTTCCGGCACCCATGTGTTTTACAAGCAGAGAACACAAAAGATTTTTTTCGTCATTATTCGTAACACTCACAACAACATCTGCAAGCCCTATATCCTCTTCATTCAAAAGCCCGAGATCAGTCCCGTCGCCATTGATTATCAAAGCATTATCAAGAACCTGTGATAAATATTCGCAGCGCTCAGGGTCTTTTTCAATAATTTTCAGATTTAATTTTAAATCCTCAAGATTTTTAGCAAGCTTCAAACCGACATTACCGCCGCCTATTATTACAACATCTTTTACAAATTCTTTTTCGTGGAAAAATCTTCCGGCTAAAATATCCAGCGAATTTGAAAGCCCCATAAATATAACTTTGTCGTCTTCATGCAAAACAGTTTCGCCGTTTGGAATAAACAACTCCCCGTCCCTTGTAATCCCTACTATCAAAGTGTCTTTAGGGAAGTTGCAATTTTTAACCATTTGATTTACAAGAATTGATTTCTTTGCAATCTTATATTCCAGCAAACGCGCTCTACCGGAGGCGAAATGTTCTACATCCAGAGCTTTTGCAACAGTTATAATCCTGAAAATTTCCTGAGTCAGAAGTTCTTCCGGCCAGATAACGTTATCTATATAAAAATCGCAATTGTATTCCGCATCCTTGGCTAACCCCAGAGAATACTTATACTCTTCTTTCCGTACAAAACATATTGTTTTAACAGTACTAATTCTTTTTGCGGTAAGACAGGCTACAATATTCAACTCATCAGACGGAGTACAAGCAATAAAAACATCAGCATTTTTAATTGAAGCCTGTTTCAAAACTTCTATACTTGAACCGTTTCCTGCAATAAAGCCTACGTCAAGTTTATTAAAAGCATCCGACTTGTTATGCTCATCATCAATTACAGTGATATCATTTGACGTATAAAGCTCTGCCGCTATCATTGCGCCTAATTCATTAGCGCCGAAAATAATTATCTTCATAGCTGTATTTAACTTCAAAATCCACGCAATGTCAAACTTTGTAAAAATTTCACAAACCGGCTTTTTACCGGCAAAAAAATATTTTACAGGTTTTTATTATAAAAAAGGAAAAAGTAAAAATGCAAATAAATAACATAAATTTTTATAATAATTATAATAAAACAATTAACACCAATTTTCAGGCGCATCCGGCTTCAAAAGCTGTAAGAAATCTTTCGGAGAGAGACAGAAATATAATAAAAAATTATATTACAGGCCTAAGCTACAGACTAAAAATGACCGGCGAAGAATTAAATTATTTTCATCAAATAAGAACCCGCAAACGACTTGAAAAAGAAGCTTATCAGTATATTGCAAAAAAACTCAACATCCCAAAAGAAATTCTTCCGCCGCTTGTACAGGTAACAGGAGATGACAGAGCCGACTATTCTTACGCATATCTCGATAACGTGATTCAAGCAAATAGCAAACTGCAGACTCAAAAAAATGAAATTTTCAGCAGTATGAGACATGAATTCCAGCACTTTATGCAAATCTGCAATATGCTGAGAACAGAAGGTTTAACAGATGAAGTCCAAGCCTATCTTACCTCTGCTTCCATAAAAGACAGAAAAGAATTTATAACAAATTTAATAAAAAGTTCTAATTATAAAATGCTTGACCCTGAAGAATTTCCGGATGCAGTCTGGCTAAACAGTCTCTGCGATGCTTTACAAAATCAGGATGTTAGTGCTTTCGACAAAAGATTTAAACCGATGGAAAAAAGTATTAAACAAATGTGGCAGCAAATGAAAGAAGTGTCAACAAAACACTGGGGAATGATTAAACAAAACACGGCAGAGGCAAGAAACAACAGAGTTCTCTTTGAAGATTTGAAAAAATACAAGCAAGACGGAGATATGATTGACTGGGCAATAAATAAAGTTGAAAAAGATGCAATTCTTGCAGAAACCTTTACATACAAAGAGTATAACAAAATAAATCAGGGATGTTATGTAAGGAATGAAAAACGAATCAGAGATGCGCTTGACAAGGATAAATTCTTTCAAAATTTACAGAAAATTGCACGAGAACGTCAGCAATCAAAAACATAACGTGTAAGATTTTAATCTAATTGTTTAACAGTCGCAACAATTTTTCCTATCAAAATCAAATCTGACATAGATTTCCCGCTTATTGTTCTTATTCTGTATTCGGGATTATCTGATTTAATAATAATTTCATCCAGATTTTTACATAATCTTTTTACAAAAAATTCGCTGTTATAACAAAAAACATAAATCTTATTATCCTGAATCTGGTTGCCATTCCAGTGTTCGACTATCAATTTATCGCCGCTGTCAATTGTCGGAGACATACTGTTCCCCGAAGCATTTATCATTGAATACAATTTATTCTTTGAATACCCGCTAATCATTGATACAGGAATCGGAAGCTTTGTCTTTTCCGTTGAAAAAACAATACTTCCCGCACCGCAGCTTGCAAATACATCGTTGTAATAATCTATATACGCAATATCGGGCATACAGTTAAATATATTGATTTTGAAAAACTCTTCTACCCGCCTGAGTTCGCTTACTGTAACTTCACTCTCGTTTTTAATCCGGTTGCTGATAGTCTGCCTCGTTATTCCGAGACTCTCTGCAAGAGCCGACTGGTTAACCGTTTCTCCGGTAAGCTTGGATATTATTGTTATTAATTCATCTAATTTCATCGTTTCACCAATGCGCTAAAATAATACTTGACATTTGTATCATATTGTCTTACAATCAATTACATAATGTCAACTATCAATTGATATTTAAGCATATAATTTTACATATGTCAACGTTTAAGTATGAGGAAGAGGTTTTTGTAAGAATGGGTTACAAATATAATGTATCATGTAGTGAAACATTGTCAAAAAATTGGACGCCTTCGGCAATAGATTGCTATAATCTCGGCTGCAGATGTTCTAAGTGTAATTTGTACAAAATATATTTTTCCGACTCTGTAAATAAATGCAAAATGAAAGAAACAGTAATAGAGCTTGTGAGAAAACTCGGCGCTCCTAAGGATGAGGATTTAGAAAGATTGCAGGTTTGAGAGATTCTTCGGACTTACGTCCTCTGAATGACGGTACATTTAAAAGTAATCCTACAAGTTTACCGTAATTCTAAGCTACACACTACTAAACTACCAGACAGGAGAATCCTATTCACTAGTCACTATTCACCACTCACTCCAAAAAAGAAAGGACAAAAAATGAGCGGATATTCAAGTATAGAAAACGGAAAACTCGGCGGACGCCCGATATACAACAGTCAGACAAAAATATCATTGCCGGATATAGAATTTGTAATTCTGACTCCAAAGCAGTACGATTCCCTGATTGAAAAATTTGGATACGAACTTTTTCACAAAGCTCTAAGAATACTTGAACTCTGGCTTAAATCAAGCCCTGAGGGTGAAAAATACCGCGGCAGAAACAATTATGCCCACTTCCGCTCTGACGGATGGGTGATTAATTCCGCAAAATTTAAGAATTAAAACCTTCTCTTAATGATAATAATTTCTCGAAAAACTCCCTGGTGGTATTCACTCCCATATCAAAGCATTCTTGCTGTATTGAATACCACTTTTTTTTGTTTGAAGAAGTTATTTTAAACCGGCTGGAGAACTCAGCCGTATCCTTGAATAAATCCAAAAGCGTTGTAAAATTCAATTTTTGGTATTTATAGTTTTCAATTATTTTTTTTAAATTAGTTTGAACTCCGTATTTAGATTCGCATTCATACTCTTTATGCAGGTTATATTTCAAAATCTTTTGCAAAATACCGCCTTTTTCCGTATGTAAAGGAACAGACATATCCTGCAGATAGTGAAGTGCAAAACCTGCATGTTTTAAGAAATGCTCATCATTATTACTGAATAAAGCAGTGGTTAAATGTTCTTTAAACTGGTTATAAGCATTAAACTCGCCGCTATTTTTACCAAAACTTTTCTTTTCTGAATTAGGGAAATAAAAATGTGTATTGTTGTGATAACCAAGCTCCGTTTTTACAAAATCCGGCATTTGAGAATATCTTGCAATCTGCCTTTTTGTAACGTTGTCAATCTTACTATCTTTCAAGGCAAGCATTGTCATCTCAAGATGGGTCGTTTTATTCCATTTAAAATTTATTGAATTATCAACATTTCCGATTTGCATATCAAATTACTATACAGCAAAGCGGAAATGAACAATATCCCCGTCCTGCATTACATAGTCCTTTCCTTCAAGCCTTGTTACACCTTTATCTTTGCAGGCAGCATAAGATCCGTTTGAGACAAAATCTTCATATCCTGTAACTTCGGCTCTGATAAATCCTTTTTCAAAATCCGTATGAATTACACCGGCTGCCTGAGGAGCTTTTGTCCCTCTAGTGATTGTCCAGGCGTGAACCTCTTTTTCTCCTGCGGTAATAAATGTAATAAGATTCAAAAGCTCGTATACGGATTTAATCATCTTGTTAATACCGCTGTCCTTAACTCCAAGCTCATCTAAGTATTCTTTTGCGCCCTCTTCACCGAGTTCAACAAGTTCCTCTTCAATTCTTGCACAAATAATTACGGTCTGCGCTCCGTGCTTTGAAGCGTATTCTTCCACAAGTTTTGTATAATTATTTCCGTCTTTTAAATCAAATTCAGAAACATTTGCGCAATAAATTACCGGCTTTACTGACATTAAATTCAGAGGTTTAATAACATTTATTTCATCTTCATTAAAATGCTCTTTTAAATTTATAAAAGTTCCGGCCTGCAAAAGTTCGTTGAGTTTTTTCAAAGCTCCTTCTTCAAGAACTGCTTCCTTATCCCCGCCTTTTGCCTGCTTGGAAATTCTCTGCATTCTTCTTTCAACAGAAGCTAAATCTGCAAGCGCAAGTTCCGTATTAATAATTTCTATATCAGAAATCGGATCAACTTTGCCGGAAACGTGAATAGTGTTTTCATCATCAAAACACCTGACAACCTGAATTATTGCATCGACTTCTCTTATGTTGTGCAAAAACTGGTTTCCAAGCCCTTCACCCTGACTTGCACCTTTAACAAGTCCCGCAATATCAACAAATTCTATAACAGTCGGAATAATTTCTTTTGACTTACACAAATCCGAAAGAATCTGCAACCTTTCATCCGGCACAACTACAACGCCAACGTTCGGCTCAATTGTACAAAACGGATAATTGGCGCTCTGTGCATTTTTTGTTGCTGTAAGCGCATTAAATAACGTTGATTTTCCGACATTCGGAAGTCCTACAATTCCGGCTCTTAACATAAAATAAATCCCTTTCTGTTTTATGCTTTTGATTATAACATGAAAAATATTATTTTAGTGAGTAGTGAGGAGTAAGCAAAAGTTTTTTATGAGTTATAGAGATTCATCGGACTCACGTCCTCTGAATGACAGCACGTTTGGAAGTGCAGCAATAAATAAACCGTCATTCTGAACCCAACAATATTTTAGGGGTGAAGAATCTCTAAAACTTTAAAGAGATTCTTCAATGTCACACCCTCTCAATGACAGCACGTTTGAAAGTGCAGAAAAATAAGGTAAAAACTTACAATTTAAGTCTGTAATGTAATAACTAAAACAACAAATTGAGTTTTGCATAGGATTATGGTATATTCTAACCCATAGGAGTATTTATATGACGGAAGTAAAACAACGCAATGCTGTAAAAGATTTTGTTGAATACTGGAAAGATAAAGGATATGAAAAAGGTGAGAGTCAGAAGTTCTGGCTACAGTTGTTGAGAGATGTTTTGTGTGTGGATAATCCGGAACCGTTTATCTCTTTTGAGGATAAAGTGCATCTGGATCATACCAGTTTTATTGATGCATATATTCCTGCAACAAAAGTTTTGATTGAGCAAAAAAGTTCTGATAAAGATTTATATAAATCTATAAAACAATCCGACGGAAGTTATATTACCCCTTTCCAACAGGCAAAAAGATATATTACAGAACTACCGCTCTCACAACATCCCCGCTGGGTTGTTACCTGCAATTTTCAGAAGTTTTGCGTTTATGATATGGAACGCCCGAACGGTGAACCGCAGGAGATTTTGTTAAAAGATTTAGAAAAAGAATACTACAGACTTGATTTTCTGGTGAATCAGGGGAGCGAACATTTGAAAAAGGAAATGGAAGTTTCGATAAAAGCCGGAGATATTGTCGGGCTTTTGTATGATGCTTTTTTGAATCAGTATATAGATAAGACAAGTGAAGAAACTTTAAAAAGCTTAAATATTCTTTGTGTAAGACTTGTATTTTGTCTTTATGCCGAAGATGCCGGAATTTTTGCGAAACATAACCAATTTTTGGAATATCTTTCTCAATTTGAAACCGGCAGAATGCGCAAAGCTTTGATAGAACTTTTTTTTTTTTTTTATACAAAGCCGCAGGACAGAGACACTTATATGGAAAAAGAGCTTGCGGCATTTCCGTATGTAAACGGCGGCTTGTTTGCAAACGAACATATTGAAATTCCAAACTTTACCGATGAGATAAGAGATTTACTCCTGAACAAAGCGAGTGCGGATTTTGACTGGTCAGAAATCAGCCCTACAATTTTCGGTGCTGTATTTGAGAGCACACTCAATCCTGAAACAAGAAGAAAAGGCGGTATGCATTATACTTCTATAGAAAATATTCATAAAGTTATTGACCCTCTGTTTTTGGATGAACTGCGGGATGAGTTTGAAGCAATAAAAAACGAGCAAAATCCGTCATCTAAAACAAAGAAATTAAAGTCTTTTCAAGCAAAACTGGCTGGTTTAAATTTCCTTGATCCTGCATGCGGAAGCGGGAATTTTTTGACAGAAACTTATATTTCTTTGAGAAAACTGGAGAATGAAGTTCTTGAAAACTTATATAGTAAACACGGAGCGTTGCAGGGCAAACTCGGTTTTGAAGGCGAATTAAATCCGATAAAAGTTTCGATCGGTCAGTTTTACGGGATTGAGATAAATGATTTTGCCGTAACAGTAGCAAAAACAGCACTCTGGATTGCAGAATCCCAGATGATGAAAAAGACCGAAGATATCGTGCACATGGATTTAGATTTTCTTCCGCTCAAAACATACGCCAATATTGTTGAAGGTAATGCACTCAGGATAGATTGGGAAACCGTTATCCCCAAAAACAAATGCAATTATATCATGGGCAACCCGCCATTTGTTGGTAGTTCCTTGCAAACAGTAAATCAGCGTCAGGATATTTTAAATATTTTGCTTGATGAGAATAAAAAAACATATAAAATGGCAGGACGTTTAGATTATGTATCTGGATGGTATTTTAAAGCTTCAGAATATATGTATGAAGCCTGTTATCCTGAACTTGTTTCAGGAGCTGATAAACATGAGATGCTGAAACGAGTTCAGCATGACATAAAGTGTGCACTGGTTTCAACAAATTCAATTACTCAGGGCGAGCAGGTTGCAGGAGTATGGAAGCCGTTGTTTGACAGATTTAATATTCATATTGATTTTGCACATAAAACTTTTAGATGGGATAGTGAATCAAATTCAAAGGCGCATGTACATTGCGTAATAGTAGGCTTTAGTTGTATGCCGAACAATGAAAAGAGAAAGTTATATTCAAATGAACGTATGCAGCTAGTAGATAATATCAATGCCTACTTGATTGGTTTTGATAATGTTTTTATAGAAAGTAAAAGTAAACCGATTTGTCACGTGCCTAATATTACAAAAGGTGCTCAGCCAACTGATGGTGGAAACCTTATAATAGAGGCAGATGAATATGAAGATTTTATAAGAAGAGAGCCTGAGGCAAAGAAATATATAAAATTTTTAGTAGGCGCTTCAGAATTTATTAATAATAAAAAGAGGTATTGTTTATGGCTTGTTAATGCAACTCCTCATGAAATACGCAGTATGCCATTAGTGATGGATAGGATAAAAAAAGTACAAGAAATGAGAGCTGTTAGTACAGATCCCAAGACACGGCTTATTCCGCCACATCTTTTTAGGGAAACTTATAATCCGGAAAACTTTATAATAATACCTTCAACTTCATCAGAACAAAGAAAATATATTCCAATGGGATTTAGACATGCGGATACAATTTCAACAAATGCAAATTTGATTATTCCGGATGCAACAATATACCATTTTGGCATTTTAGAATCTAATGTTCACATGGCTTGGACAAGAGTAGTTTGTGGAAGATTAAAAAGTGACTATCGTTATTCAAAAGATATTGTCTACAACAATTTTCCATGGTGTAATCCGACAGCGGAGCAGAAGGTAAAAATCGAAAAGACTGCTCAGGGAATTTTAGACGCAAGAGCTTTGTATCCGGACTGCTCACTTGCCGATTTGTATGACGATTTGACAATGCCGCCGGAGCTTAGAAAAGCACATCAGGAAAACGACAAAGCTGTAATGGAAGCTTATGGTTTTAAAAAACGTGACGAAAACGGAAAACTCCGCTGGTTAACCGAATCCGAAACCGTCGCCGAACTCATGAAAATGTATCAAGAATTGACAGGGAGTAAATGATAATGAAACAAAATTACACCACGCCAAAATTTGATTTAGAGGCTTTTAATTGTCCGTATTGCACAACATATGCAAATATGATTTGGTACAAGGCAGATTTTCAAAAAGGATTTGATTCTATAGGTCATTTAGGGCTCTCAGCTGCACAATGTTCTTGTTGTGGTAAGTCAACGGTTTGGGAAGGAGAAACAATGATTATTCCGTCAAGTTCAACTGCTCCCATGCCTAATGATGATATGCCAGAAGAAATTTTAGAATTGTATAATGAAGCAAGAGAAATTGTCGCAAAGTCTTCAAGGGGTGCTGCAGCTTTGTTAAGATTGGCATTACAATATCTTTGTGATTATCTCGTACCGGGAAACAAAAAACTAAACGATAAAATAGCAAAACTTGTAGAAAACGGACTATCACCTCAATTGCAGCAAGCTTTTGATATTGTAAGGGTTGTCGGAAATAATGCAGTACATCCGGGAGAAATTAATATTAAAGATAATCCGGATATTTGTATAAAATTATTTGAATTAATTAATATTATTGTTGATCAGATGATTACAAGACCGAAGGAAATTGAGGCTTTTTATAAGAACACAATTCCAGAAAAAAGTAAAAAGGCTATAGAAAAACGAGATTCAAAAGTAAAATCTTAATTCAATCGTACTAGTGTTTGTTTTTATAAAAATGTAATTCATTAAATCTTTAATTTTTCATATAAACCTTCAATTCTACACTTTTTACAAGAAATAACATTAGAGGCTTTATTACCGTATATAATAAAAACAAACAGTAATAAATCTTTACAAAAGAGGGTAAAATATAATAAATCTGCTTGCATTCAGAATTTTAGCAAATATCATTATATTAAGATGCCGCAAAGTGGTGTCGTTTGAAAGCCGAAAAATAGAGGAAAATATGGCAAAAGACGTAATAGAAATAGAAGGTACGATTCTTGAGTCCATGCCTAATGCAATGTTTAGAGTAAAGCTCGAAAACGGGCATGAGATTCTGGCTCATATATCAGGTAAAATCAGAAAAAATTTCATAAGAATATTACCGGGTGACAGGGTAAAAGTTGAAATGACACCTTATGATTTAACCAAAGGAAGAATTACCTTCAGATTAAAGTAGTTTAGTAGAATTTTATATAAAGGAAACAACAATGAAAACAAGATCATCAGTAAAACCTATGTGTGATAAATGCAAGGTTATTAAAAGAAAAGGCAGAGTTGCAGTTATTTGCGAAAACCCTAAACATAAACAAAGACAGGGTTAATGCAGTGATCAAGATTTCAGTGATCAAGTGATCAAGTGAAATCAATCGTTGCTGGCTTATTAAATCAAACAAAACTCTTGGTCACCTGATCACCTGGTCACTTGATCACTGAAACAAAGTTAAGTACAAAGTTATAAAGGAAAGAAAACATGGCAAGATTAGTTGGGGTAGACTTACCTCGTAACAAAAGATTAGAAGTTGCTCTTACCTATATTTACGGAATAGGACCTGCTAGAGCAAAGAAAATTCTTGAAGTAACCGGAATTTCACCGGATTTAAGAACAGACGATTTAACAGATGATGATATTAAACAACTCCGTAACGCATTATCTGAATACAACATTGAAGGTGACTTGAGACGTGAAGTTACAATGAACATCAAGCGTCTTCAGGAAATCAACTCTTATAGAGGAATGAGACACAAAAGAGGTTTGCCTTGCAGAGGTCAGAGAACAAAAACTAACGCAAGAACAAGACGCGGCAAGAAAACCGGACCTATTGCAGGTAAGAAGAAATAGGCTGTGACCAAGATTTCAGTGATCAAGTGATCAAGTGAAATCAAAGCGTCAGACTTCTTTTATAAATTATCTTGATCACCTGGTCACCTGATCACTTGATCACCGAAAAAGAAAACTAGTTAAAATATAAGGAATAAAAAAATGGCAAGACCAAAAACTACAAAGAAAAAAGAAAAGAAAAATGTATTGCAGGGTGTTGTTCACATACAATCAACCTTCAACAATACAATAGTAACTTCTACAGATACACAGGGTAATGCTATTGCTTGGGCAACAGCCGGTGCAACCGGTTTTAAGGGTGCAAGAAAAGGTACTCCGTTTGCCGCACAGTCAGCAGCAGAATTGGTTGCTAAAAAATCAATTGACCAAGGTATGAAAAAAGTAGAAGTTCATATCAAAGGACCTGGTTCTGGTCGTGAAACAGCAATCAGAGCTATCCAGGCAGCAGGTTTGGAAATCACATTAATTAAAGATGTAACTCCAATCCCTCACAACGGATGCCGTCCGCCTAAAAAGAGACGTGTATAGTAAAGTGTGGAAAGGCTGAATGACAACAAGGGAAAAACTTCACTTAGTCACTTAGTCACTTGGTCACTTGATCACTTAGTCACTACAAAAAGCAGGGGCTTGCTTTAAGCCAAAAAGTAAACCATAGATGCCCTGCAGAAAAGGAGAAAACAATGGCAAGATATACAGGACCTACGAATAAATTATTTCGTAACTACGGTGTAAAGGATTTGTCAAACAGAAAGTTGACATCTTCTATGAGACAGACAGCTTCAGGACAACACGGTGCTGTCAGAAAAAAACTTTCTGAATATGCAATCCACTTAAATGAAAAACAGAAAATCAGATTAACATATTTAGTTAGTGAAAAACAGTTTGCAAAATATTACAACGAAGCTGCAAGAAAGAAAGGTGTTACAGGTACAATCCTTCTTCAAATTCTTGAATCAAGACTGGATAACATTTTATTCAGAGCAGGTTTTGGTGTAACACGCAAACAAACAAGACAAATCGTTAACCACGGACACGTACTTGTTAACGGTAAGAAAGTAGATATTCCATCTTATATTTGCAAAGCAGGAGATGTAATTACTGTTAAAGCAAGAAGCAACGAATACCTGAAAACAGTTATGAGCGCTATTGATTTATCATTGGCTCCTTCTTGGATTACAGTAGACAAAGACAATTTGAAGATTACTTATGAAAGAATTCCTCAAAGAGAAGAAATGGATCCTGACTTTAAAGAACAACTTGTTATAGAGTACTATTCAAAATAGGCTGATAGGAGAAAAAATATGGAATTAAAAATTAAAACTGTTAATACAATGACCAGCTCAGACGGTTCACAGTATGGTAAATTTACGATTGAACCGTTGGAAAGAGGATTTGGAACAACTATCGGTAACGCACTCAGACGTGTATTACTTTCAAGCTTGGAAGGTACTGCTGTAACTTCTTGCAGAAT
>CALUVI010000008.1 GCA_944324185.1 Candidatus Gastranaerophilales bacterium
TTCCTTCCGCCGGAAATAATTGAAAGCATAATGAACGGAACCCAAGATCCGGAGTTGAATGTAAAGAAGTTAATTGAGATGGCGGAAACTTGTTGTCAATAATTAAAATATGATTAATTCTTATAAAGTTCTTATTTAAAACTTGTATAATATTTTTATGCATTCAAAAGACATTTGTAAATTTTGTGGACAAAATAAAAAATTAATTAAGGCTCATATAATTCCTCGTCATTTCTATCTTGATTATAAAGACGAACAATATGTTAGTGTAAATTCTTTGTCTGGAAAATTTAAAATACAACAAAGTGGAGCATATGATAAAAATGTTTTATGCTTAGATTGTGACAGTAAAATCTTAGGTCAATTTGATAAAGAAGGGTATAGAGTTTTATTCGATGAAATCAAGAAACACAAGCTTAATAAGATTGGTAATGATATTATATTATATTACTTAACATCTAAAGATTGCAATTTTGAATATTTAAGGAATTTTTTTATTTCAATATTATGGAGAGCATCAATATCTTTCCTACCAGATTTTAAAGATATTAATCTGGGTGAATATCAACAAAAAGCTTTAGAAATTTTGCAGGGAAAGAAATCGTATGATAACTTGTTTAAGATATTTATATTTAAATATCCAGAAGGTAAAGATTTTAATAAACTTATTTTTCTATCAAAAGCTAAATTCTATAATCGCAAAGCATATGTAATCAATATGGCTGGATACTTTATTACTATCATTTTGAATGGTAAAAACCTAATATTTAACAATAAACTCCATTATATTAGTGAAATGATAATTAATGATAAAGGTTTTTATATTATTGAAAGTAATAGATTATATTTGCAACATTATCATTTTGCAAATAAGAAAATGCAAGAAATGTGGATGAAAGGATATAAACCGCCATTTGCTCCAAAAATTAAAAACTAAAAGGACTCTTTTTATTGACCCAAAGAGAATTTGAGGTAAATAAAAGAGAATATCTTGTTATTTGCAATATATTAGATTTTCTGAAATCTGCTAAAGCTCGCTTTGTGCGGGAAAATTTGCATTAAAAAAGAGGTTATATTAAGCCTCTAATGATTAAATCTGGAGATGGCGGGAGTCGAACCCGCGTCCATCGTGGATAAATACGAACCTCTACGAGTGTAGTAACTTATTATCTCGACCTGACACGGAAAGTTACAAAACCTGAATCAGATCAGAGACTTTTTGCGGAAGCCTAACCTCCAATGGTTAACTTAATACGCATACCATCATCTGCGTACTGCAGCTTGCATAGTGGTCTGATACTGCCGGCAAGCTGGGCAATACCAGAGGCTGACTGCAAAGTCTGTTATGCAGCTCTACGAGCAGCAGCTCTAGAGAAATCAGCAACTACAACATTATCTGTAGCATTTAATTTAGTTTGCTCGTTGATAAGCGGGAACAGCGCCCGCACCCGCAATCCGGATCTACCAATCACAACGTCAAAACCGGTGCATCCCCTTGATATTAAACTGAGAAGCAAACAAACCTCACCCGAATTTCTAAATGCGCTCTGCTCATCAAGAAATTCTACCCTCTCCGCCTTCCGCTTACGCTCTGCGGAGAGAAAGCTGTTTGTATTCACTTCTCTGTAAATTATTACTTTCTCAATGTGCGTAAATACAGTATATTCCATATTTTAACCTTTTTCAAGTCCTTTTCTGCATTAAAAAATTATACTTTCGGACTAAACAATTTTGTCACAACTTTAAAAAACGATTTTATCATTAACGGTAATTTATCCGGCAGAAATAAATGCCAATATAGAATTATGAAAATAAAAAGTTTCTTTAAATTAGTCAACAGAAAAATAAATAAGTATGATAAAGCCGCTTCAAATCCGTTTGAGGCGATTCCTCTTACCATAACTCTTGTATGGGTTGAGGAAGAAAATCCAACCCGCAGAAACAATCAATATAATTAGCCAAGCAGACTCAAGCCCTCTTGTTCTCCGATATCAATTCCTTTTTCCTTGCATGCTTCTGCAACAAGCTTTTGTTCCGACGGAAGCAACTTTTCAAAAATTGATGACAGAGCAAATGACGAACCAAAAGACGCTGCTGCAGCAAGTCCTGCTACAACTACACCTGCGCCGGATGCCATACCGAGAATCACTGCAGGAACCGCAATATAGCTTAGACATTTAATTGCACTTTTTCCAAGTTCCTTTAAACCGGATTTCCAGTTCGTACCTTCGACTTTTTCGCCTTTTGTATTGTAGTCTAAGCTGAATGCTCCGGGAACAGTTAAAAAATCCGTAAGACAAAACAAAGCACCCAGTGCTGCGCCGCCTGTAGCCTTTTTTAGCTGTGCAAGCTTTTGTGCTCCTTTATTTAACGGTAATACCTGAGTTACTGCTGTCATAATTTCCCCAATAAATTAACTTAATCTTATTCCCTAAATATATAAAAATATTTTGTAATAAAAAATTGACTTTTTATTACAAAATATTAAGATAGAATTTATTTTTTAATATGTAGTTCTTGTAAGAATTATTTCAGATTCTTTGTTATAAAGATTATGCTTATACCAGACACCTTCAAATTCTCCGTCAGGTTTAAACAGGTACTGGCAGTCTTTTGATACAAAATATATGGCGCTCACCGGCTTGCCGGAGATTCTGTACTGAATTGAATAGTAAGGGAAATCCGGATATTCTCCGTAAATAAAATCTACGTATCTGAGCTTTCCTAAAGCGTCATAATAGTATGCCTTTGAAACATCTTTTTTGTCTTGAAGCGCGTACATATAAATGTTTTTCATCTTTTTGTAATAAAAAGCCGAAAGATTATAATCCCCGAGTTCTTTATAGCCGGCGGAAGCTGCATAATAGTTATCCAGATGGTTTTTGTCTTTCAATTTATCTTTAAACTGTTCTTTAAAATCTTTTTGTTTTTCTATAGGGGTTTCAAAAATTATATCTTTAACTTCACTTATAATAGCTTCTTTTTCAACTTCTGACTTATTAATCCAGTCATATTGTATATCTGCAATATAAATGTCGTTATAATTAGCAAATACAGCCGCCGGCATTAACAAAAACAAAAAAAGCAAAAATTTTTTCATACTCACCCCTTTATTAAGCTAACATATCTAAGTATAACATATAATTAATTTAGCCTGTTATAAAAAAGTCTGTTTCCGGCAAAACCATTTTATAGTATAATGAGTTTTATGGTTAGAATATTAGACGGAAAAAATACAGAAATAATATCAAAGCTGGTATTTAGAATTTTAAAAACCCAGGAGCTTTTTACAAGAATAATAGAGGTAGGTAATCCTAACATAAAACCTTGTGTTTATGCAATGTGGCATTGTCATCAATTTTGTATACACGGGCTTCCGGAGAGGGCGAATACAAATGTTTTGATAAGCCGCTCAAAAGACGGGGATGTTATAGCAGATGTTGTGGAAAGATGGGGATTTAAGACAATCCGCGGCTCTAAAGGTAAAAAGGGCGCGGTAGAAGCCAGCATGCAAATGATTGAAGCACTTAAGCGCGGCGAGAATTGTGCAATGATGGTTGACGGTCCGCGAGGTCCCGCAAGAGTTGCTAAAGACGGAGCCATTAAAATTGCAAAACTTGCAGGAGTTCCGGTTGTTCCTGTTTTCTGGTATTCTAAGAATTTTACCTGGGCAAAATTTAATTCGTGGGATAATATGCGAAGCCCTATTTTTGCAACCAACTTGATTAATATTTACGGCGAGCCGATTTATATTTCTCCTGACGGGGATGAAGAAGAAGCGCGCCTGAAGTTACAAAAAAGTCTCGAAGAACTTGAACAAAAAGCTCCGAAAGCGTTTGATGAGGTATACAAATTCGGAATATGGAGAAGAAAAAAATAAAACTTCTTGCAATTCAAATGGAATCTGCAATCGGTAATTTGGATTTGAATATTGAAACAGTCCGGAATTTACTCAGGGCAAATCTTGAGAAATACGGGAATGTTGATTTTGTATTCTTGCCGGAATTATGGACTGTAGGCTGGGACTGCCCGTCGTTTCCCCAGAGTGCGGAAACTCTTGAAGATTCGCGCGCGGTTAGAATGCTTATGGAAATTGCAAAAGAGTACGGAGTTAATATTTTAGGCGGAAGTTTTGTGAGAAAAGAGGGAGATAAACTCTTCAATACCTGTCCCGTAATCAACAGGGACGGTGAGATTGTTTGTATATATAACAAAAACCATCTGTATTCATATAACGGAGATACGGAAAACAGCTATATAACAGCAGGCTCCAACCCTGTAATGGTTGAAATTGAAGGGGTTAAACTCGGAATTTCAATATGCTATGATATTCGTTTCCCTGAAATATACAGAGCGTACAGAAAAGCCGGCGCAGATATTCTTGTTAATATGGCAGCATGGCCTAAGTCAAGAAAAGTTCACTGGGATACGCTTGCTCTTGCAAGAGCGATTGAAAATCAGACATATATGATAGCGCTTACCCAGACAGGTTTGCTGGCTGACGGAGCGGAGAATCTCGGGCATTCAATGATTATTGATTATAACGGGAAAATCTTAGATGAAATAGAGGAAAATGAAGGCGGAATTTATGCGGAAATAGATTTAGAGGATATGTATAAATTCAGAGCCAACTGTAATATTTTGAATGATGTAAAGGACTCTTACGAGGTAATAAAAAAATGAAGAAAATTTTGGCGGCAATTCTGGTATTTTTTATGGCGTTATCCGTCCAAGCCCGCGGTGCTAAACCGCAAAAGGCTGATTTTGCGTCTGTAATAAATGATTCCGGAGTCGAAAAAAATTCTATTGCAATTTCTGTCAAGGATGTGAATACAGGAAAACCCGTATATGAATTAAACGAAAAAATTCTTATGCATCCGGCGTCTGTACAAAAAGTTTTGACTCTTCTTCCGGCAGTAGAGGCTCTGGGTGAGGATTATGAATTTACAACAACAATATATAAACGAGGGGATGACAGTTATGTTATCAAACTCGGCGCTGACCCGTATTTAACCTCTTCTGATTTAAAGAGCCTTGTAAACAATATTGACCGCGAAACTGTTAAGAAGATTTATGTAGATGACAGTATTCTAGAAAAGAAAAATTGGGGTGAAGGCTGGCAGTGGGATGATGATATGAATGTTCTTATGCCGAGATTCAATTCATACAACCTTGACGGGAATTTGATAAAACTAACTTTAATGCCTGCAGGGAAAGGCGAGCCGGCTTTGATTATAAACCCGAGCAAGTATCCGTTTGTATTTTTGAATAATGTTATAACCGGAGACAAAAACGAGGTTACTGTATCACGTGACAATTCGATTTCCGCAAATACGCTTTCTTTAAGCGGAACCGTAAATAAACCGTATATTGTAAGAGTTCCGGCTAATAATTTAAAAAGATATTTTGACATAAGATTTACGAATACCATTCACGATAAAAATATTTATCTGAAACAAAATCTTATTGCGGATAAAGTTACAGAAGATGATACAGAGCTTGATAAAATTACCCATCCAATATCTCAGGCAGCGGAGGATATTCTGAAAAACAGCAACAACCTCGCTTCTGAAACCCTATCAAAGCTTGCAGGCGGAAAAGTTTATGAGGACAGGGGAACGGATATTGACGGAATAAAAGTTTTTAATAACTACTGCAAAAAATTAGGGCTTGATACTTCAAGAATCCGTATTGTTGACGCAAGCGGAGTTTCTAAAAACAATTTAATAAACGCTGATTTTATCTCGGAATTTCTGGTTAAGACCAAAGACAATCCGCTTATGCAAAACCTTCCGGCAGCAGGTGAAGGAACGCTCACACAGAGAATGCTTCCGCTTAAGGATAATTTGAAAGCTAAAACCGGAACTCACGGGGATTTAAGCTCTATTGCCGGATATTTAACCACAAAAAAAGGGAATAAATACGCTTTCTGCATTATAATAAACGACACAACCGCAACAATTTCCGACATGAAATCTCTTGAAGATTATTTTATTCGTGAAGCTTATTTGAGATTATAATTATGTATCAGATAATTGCTCAATATTTAGAATATCTCGAACTTGAAAAAGGTCTTTCGCAAAACACGATAGACGCGTACAGGCGCGACCTTTCGGAATTTTCCCGCGGGATTGATGATATTCAAAAAATTGACAGAATGACAATAAATTCTTTTATAAGAAAACTCAGGGAAGAGAAACTTGCATCTACAAGTATAATAAGAAAAATAGCTTCTTTGCGCGGATTTTTCAAATGGGCGGCGTCAGCCGGAATCATTACAAGAAATCCCGCTTCAACTCTTGAGCAGCCGAAAGTTCCTCAGAGGCTTCCGAAAGTTGTTTCTATAAAAGAGATTGAAGAGATGCTTCATAATAATCTCACCCCCTTAGAGCATGTCATTATGGAGCTTCTTTACAGCTGCGGATTAAGAGTCTCGGAACTTGTTAATTTAAAACTAAATGACATCGACCTTAATTCCAAATACGTACGCTGCTTCGGAAAAGGCTCAAAAGAACGCATTATCCCGATGGGTGAAACTGCAAAAAATGTTATAAAAGAGTATTTACCTCAAAGAGAATTGTTAACAAAAAAATATAACCTGAATACAAAATCCCTGCTTATTTGTCCAAACGGCAGGCAGATTACAAGGCAGGATGTTTATACATTTATTCACGAGCAGGGAAAATTAATCCACAAAAATATTTCTCCGCATACATTAAGACATAGTTTTGCAACCCATCTTCTTGAAAACGGGGCGGATTTGAGAGTTGTTCAGGAACTTCTCGGACATAGTGATGTTGCTACAACCCAGCTTTATACGCATATAAGCAAAAAAAGATTAAAGGATGTATATTTTTCCGTAAACAGCGACTAAGAGATTCAGCCGGCATTTATAGCTTAATATAATTTAACATTTCCCTTTACAAATTTGCGCTTATCCGGTTTTTATGATAAATTTTCAATAGAACTAAAGTGGTGAGGATTTATGAAGAGTACAACGCTGAGAAGATCAAATATTACCAGAGAAAAAGTTGCTATGATGGAGGCTCTAAACCGTTATAACAGAGCCCATCAGGATGAAGATTATTACAGAACGCAAAGCAAGAACAGAGAACTTGATGCTCTGTGGCAGTCTTTTGGCGTAAAACCGCAAAAGAGCGAAAAAGCTCCTCAGGTTTATTTTGTTACAGGTTTGATTGCGGGAGTTATCATAACATTACTTATCACCACATTTGTAAGTTTACTCATCAATTTTTCAACCCCGAAAGATGACGGTGCTATACCGGCTTCTAAGCCTGTAGCGGAATCCTCGGGAAGATTTTCATTTATCCCTGCCGACAATACTTCTTCTAAAAAAATTGCCGCACCTGTATCTTTGAACGAAGAATATACAGTTAAAGAAGGCGACACTTTAGAAAGTATTGTAATAAGATTTTACGGTGCTTTTGATATGAATAAAGTTAATTTAATTCAAGAAGCTAATAAAATGGCTAATCCGAACGCTTTATCAATCGGTCAGAAGTTAATCATCCCTATGAATCAATAGTTTATGGCTAAAGTCAAATCAAAATATGTATGTCAGAGCTGCGGATATGAAACAGCGGGTTATCTTGGTAAATGTCCGGAATGTGGAAGCTGGGGAACTTTTGTTGAAGAGTTAGATACTCCGGTTAAAAAGGCTGCACAAACAGAGCTTCCGGATGATTTACCGCCGATGAGACTTGACGAGATTGAGATGAATTCTGAAATCAGGATGAGTACTAATATTTCAGAATTTGACAGAGTCTTAGGCGGGGGTAAATGTATTGGGTCAGATGACGAGTCTACAGATTTGGCGTTATCAAACGGGGGTAAATGTATCGGGTCGGGTGATGAGACTACAGATGTGGCGTTATCCAATGGTGGTAAATGTATTGGGGCGGCTTGTGGAGCTGCAAACAACGAGTCTTCCCTCGCCCCTTCGGGGAGAGGGTCAGGGAGAGGGGCTGAATCTAAATCACAAGGGATTGTTAAAGGCTCGCTCGTCTTACTTGCAGGCGATCCGGGAATCGGTAAGTCAACACTTTTATTGCAAACCGCCGGCGAATTATGCAAAAGCGGGAAAAAAGTTCTCTATATTTCAGCGGAAGAATCAGCAGGTCAGATTAAATTAAGGGCTGAAAGATTAGAAGTAAAATCCGATAATCTTTACATTTATCCCCAGACAAATCTAGAGCTAATAAAAAAGCATATTGAAGAGATGATGCCTGATTTAGTTATTGTGGACAGTATTCAGGCTATTTACACTTCACAAATCCAGAGCTCAGCCGGAAGCGTTTCACAAATCAGGGAATGCTGCAATATGCTTATGCAGATTGCAAAAACCAAAAATATTTCAATAATTGTAATCGGGCATGTTACAAAAGAAGGAAATATTGCGGGACCGAAGGTTCTTGAACACATGGTTGATACTGTTATTCAGTTTGAAGGGGATAAATATAAATCCTACAGGATTTTGCGTTCGATTAAAAACCGTTTCGGAAATACTTCGGAAGTCGGGATTTTTGAGATGGAAACTAAAGGCTTGAGAGAAGTTATTAATCCGAATGAACTTTTCTTAAAAGAATACAACCAGACCCAGACTCCGGGGAGTACGATTATTGTAACAAGCGAAGGTACCAGACCTCTTTTAGTAGAAATTCAGGCGCTTGTCGGAACAACACCTTATCCGGCGCCAAGAAGGATTGCAAACGGAGTTGATACGGGAAGAGTTTTGCAGATTCTTGCGGTTCTTGAAAAAAGAATCGGGCTAAATTTATCAAAGCAGGATGTTTATGTAAACGTTATCGGCGGAATTGATGTTAATGAGCCGGCTGCAGATTTAGGAATTGCGCTTGCAATCGTCACCTGTGTAAGAGATGTTGTTTTTGATTCCCACACGGCAATAGTCGGTGAAATCGGGCTTTCAGGTGAAATAAGGGCAGTTAATCATATTGAAAGGAGAATAACGGAAGCCCAAAAACTCGGATTTAAGCGGATAATAATTCCGGCGGCGAATGAATTGCAGGAAGAGATTGAAGGAATTGAGATTGTGAAAGTCCGGAAAATTCTTGAAGCAATCACAAGAGGGGTATCAAATTAGTTAAAGTGGTGTGGTAAATTTGTGATTTACCGCATTCTACATTTCTCACCTCTCCAATCGGAGAGGTCGCATTTGTGCGAGTGTTAGCGAGTTACAAATGCGGGTGGGGTTCTGTCAAAGTTAATCCCCATCCTAACCTGCTTGGTTGCCGGCGATAAATGAGTCTCCGGACTTTGCTTCCGCAAAGCTTCTTCACTCTCTGCCAACAATCCGCTTCCCCGATTGGGGAAGGAATGCGCTTGTGTCGTCTAATTAGTATGTAGTTTGGCTAAAACCCAACAACAATATAGATTACCGCGAGAATTGAAGTTTTTCTCGCAATGACGCTAAGCGGGCAGCCCTAGTAGTGTGGAGCTTGCTCCACAGAATTTAAATTATATAATAAATAATTAAAATTTTACACAATGCTTGTGGAGCAAGCTCCACACTACTGCCTAATTACTTGACATGTACAGCAATGACGACCGACTTGTAGGCTTACTCCGTAACTTAAATCATTTCCCCCCGCTATGACACCAAGCCGATAGTTTTACCTACCAACCTAATACATTTACCCCCTGGACACCCAGCCGGTAGTTTTACCTACCAACCTAATACATTTACCCCCTGGACACCAAGCCGATAGTTTTACCTACCAACCTAATACATTTACCCCCTGGACACCCAGCCGGTAGTTTTACCTGCCAACCTAATACATTTACCCCTAAAAAAAAGACCTTGTAAAACCAAGGCCTGTCCGTTTAAATAAGAAGAGAGAGCTTTATGCTTTTCTTAAAAAGCGTGAATAAAAAATTTTGCTAGTCAGATGTCAAATTTTTTACAAAACTTAACAAATATTTCTTTTTATTTTTGAACAAAAAAAAATATTTTTCGTTATACTGATATAGAGGTTACAAAATGGAAAATAAGTGTTCAAAATACGAAGGTTTATTTGTTTTTACTGATGATGAAACATTAAAGAAGCATCTTGCGGAATGTGAGGAATGCCGCAAAGAGCAGGAAAAAATGGACAGAGTTTCAGAATTAATAGGAGAAGTTAAGTCACATTATTATAAAAAAAGAGAAAAGAAACCTGTCTTAAAAATAGCCTGCGCTTTGATGCTGCTATTGTTTTCAACAGCCTCAATAGGTGTAATAGGAAATTATGATGCCATGATGGATACTATAGAATATGGTGATACTTTATCCGCAGAGGAGCTGGGATTTCCTGTCGATTCTTACGGACTCATAGTGGTGGATGAATGAACTTTAACGAATTAATTAAAACTAATAAAAATAATATTAAAAATATAATCAGGCTGATTACCAAAAGTGAAAATGAAGATTTGGAACAAGAGGTATATATAAAGCTATGGAAAAATTCTGAAAAATACAAAGAGCAGGGGGCTCTGAAAAGCTGGGTCGGAACTATTGCCAAAAATACATCTAAGGATTATTTAAAATCAGCTGTATTCAGGTATGAAAAAGATTCAACTTCCGAAGAGTTTGTGCTCACAAGTATACAGGACAAGAAAAAATCTCCGGAAGGCAATATTCTGGCTCTTGAGCGCCGGCAGAGAATAATTAAAGCTATAGATGGTTTGAAACCGAAACTCAGAGAAACCATAATGTTGTGTGAGATATACGGATACACTTATGAAGAAGCGGCACAAAAATTAAAATGCCCTATCGGCACAATAAAATCAAGAATATATAATGCAAAAAAAGAGCTTGCAGATAAGTTAGAAGATTTATTATAAAACAAGAGAGGTAAGTTATGAAAAAATTAGCAATTATGATGTGTGCATTATGCATCGTATCATCAGCAGCTTATGCTGCCGGAGAAAAAATCGGCGGAGCCGAGGCTGCAACAAATGTGCAGACAACAAACGAAGGGATAAAAAATCCGCCTTCAAAAGAAGAAATGATTAAACTGAGAAAGGCAAGAGAAGCTGCCTTTGAACAGAAATTAGGTTTAACGGAAGCTCAGAAAGCAAAAGTTAAGGAGCTTCGTATTGAAGGTCGCAAAAAAATGAAACCAGTAATGGAGCAGATTAAATTAAAGAGACAGGAAGCAAGAGTAGTAAAATTATCAAGAATTTCTGTTGAAATGCAGGAAGAAAAGCTTGCTGTAATTGATAAAGAGCTTGCAAAATTAGAAAAACAGGCAAATCAAATCAGAAAACAGAATATGAAAGATTTTGAATCAATTTTGACAAGAGATCAAAAGAAGATTCTTAAGCAGATGAAAAAAGAAGGCAGGGAAAATTTTAAAAGAGGTCAGCGTCCATGCCCTCCGCCTTGCCCTCCTCAAGCAGACATTGAACAAAAATAGCATTATGGAAACGGGCGGGAAAAATTTCCCGCCCGTTTCTTTATAAATATGATTGTTTTGACATAGCGTTTGAGTATTACAGTATTGAACAAACATCTTGATAAGTCGTTAAAATTCTCAGTATTCTTAAAGTTTTGTTATCAATAATTCTATAGATAATCAAATAATTCTTTTTAACAATATAAAATTTTACATCCAAATATGTAAAATCTTCTCTTGATTTACCAAGATGAGGATGCTTGCACAAAGTTTTAAATGTTTTGTAAAATAATTTTATAAATTTTGTTGCAGCAGTTTTATTGTCTTTGGCAATATAATCCGAAATTATTTCAATGTCATTATATGCTTTACTTGTAATTTCAAGTTCTAAATCATTCATATTTTTTAATCAATTTTTCCATCGCAGAATGTCCGTCTAAAATTATGGTATCGTTCCAGCCTTCTTCAATCTCCTTATTTAACTGCTCAATTCTTTCTTGAGATATTTTATCCTTGGAAGCCATCATTCTTAAAGCCTCCCTAATGACTTCGCTGACTGAATTATATAACCCGGATGCAACTTTATCCTGTACAAATTTTTCTAATGTTGGTGTTAAAGATATGTTCATAAAATGCCTCATTTATATCAATATATATCTATATAATAACAAAGATTGTTATAATTTTCAATTGTATAAATAAATTTTATAACATTCGAGAAGCTCGATTGTGCATACTTGCTCAACAATAACTTGCCCTCCTGAAACAGATATTGAACAAAAATAGCATTATGGAAATGGGCGGGAAAAATTTCCCGCCCGTTTCTTTTTGTAGTGTAGTAATTTATATATTATTGCTGTCTGTTAATCTGTTCCAGCGCTCTTGCTGCTGACATTGCAACCTGCGGGTTCGGATCTGCCTGAGCTAAGGAGTAGAGAGTAGATAATTCGTCCTTGTATTCTTTTCTCTGAATATATCTGAGTGAATCAATAGCAGCAATCTTTACTCCTGCATTCGGACTGTATCTGAGAGCGTCAACAATTGCGGCTGAGCCCGGAAGATCCGTAAACGGAACTACATTCCCTGTATGTCTTTCTACTTCATCAGTATAAACTTTTGTAAGAATTGCCATTGTAGTCAGGGCGTATTCTTTGTTGCGTTCTGCCATTTCAAGCGGCGAGAGTTCGTTTGCCAGCGCAAAATCAGCTTCTGTTATCTGATAAGGAAGTTTTATATCCTTACGGTTTTGCTGTCTTGCATTCTCTATAAGAATAAAGTTTGTAATTAATTTTTTTCTTGCATCTATCTGAGCGTCAGACGGTGCTGCAAGGTTAGTTGTATCTTTTTTAGAAATATCTATCAAGCTTGAAAATACATCTCTTACAAGGTAAGGTACCGCATTTTGAGGATTGTCAAGAGAAATTCTTGCGATTTCTTCCATCTGCTGCGCCTGTACATCATAGTTTTCACTCTTTAGATTAGATAAAACAAGCGGAATATCAACTTCAGGAGTTATTTCTTCTCCGGGAATAATTTCCGGTCTTTTGACCTGAACATTGTTATCTGCTTTTACTTTTGCCTCATCATCAGCCCCGTGAAAAGCTATTTCATTTTCACCTTTTTCAGCTTCTACAGTTGTATAATTAGGCACCGGAACTTCCGGTTTGGTTTCTTCCGTAACGGCTGCTTTATTATCAGTTTCAATTGTTTCGTTTTCGCCTGCTTCAACATTCTCGGCTGCAACGATAGTTTCTGTTTCTTCCTGAATTTCCTCCGGAGCTATTTCAGGAGTTTCGTTTTTTACAACCTCTTCAGCCTCTTCGGCTTCTTCCGGCTCAGGAAATTCCAATCCCATTTCTAATTCGTTTTCCATTTTAGGAAGAATAACATTTGTTGTATGATATGTTACCGGAAACTTTACCGGACAAGGATTAAAATTCATCATATCGCATGTTATAAGTTCTTCTGCATACGGATAATCATAAACTTTTTTAGGTTCGGTGTTAACTGTCGGATTGTCTATTTCAATATTGACCGCATTGTAGATTCCGTTATCGTCTACATAACTTGTTTTTTTGTCACCGGCATTAACCTCCGGTTTTTTTATATTAATCTTTACTGCGTTATAATTCGGTCTGTTAACACTATAATCAAATGATTGAACCATATTTTACTTCCTTTCGACACATACATATCTGATATGTTAAAGCCTGTAAACATGAAAAATTGCTTAAATCCGGAAGGATTTTTACAAATATTTACAAGAAATATTAGAATATGAATAACATTAAAGATTAATAACGTCAAGCCCTTTAAATTCAAATATTGTTCTTGTGTTGTTTTTAAGCTTTTCTTCTGCAAGCAGGCAGCCGACAATTGCTTCCAATTGCGCAACAGGCATCATATTTGAAGGAAGAGAATTAAACCCGTATTCTAATTTGAGCGCGGACTGAAGGAATTTGCAATCAGCGCTTGAGCGTTCTTTAAAATTGGAGTAAAGGTTAAACCTTTGTCTTGTAAGATAAATTTCAAATCTTGAAATATCAACGCCCCCGGATTTTAGTTTCAAAAACAATTCACTTCCTCTTGTTGAAAAACGCTGCATCCAGTTATCTCTGTTCGGAAACTCTGTTTCTCCGGAATGAATAAGCTGGTAAGGCTTTGATAAGACCCGCCATTTCCCTTCAAGCATTGTGTTATCCCACGGAAGAGAAATACAAAATACAGAATCCTTAACAGAAGAATAATTATCCAGAAAAAATTGGACATCGTTCATAGAAAACAATTTGTCTACGTAAATCAGTTTTCCCGTTGAAATTTCTCTTACCGCAACTCCGCTTTCTACTGATGAAGTTGGACCCAGTGACATTCCTACCGAAAATTGTATCATAATCCAAAATCCTCATCCTCGGGTATGTTTGAATCCAATCTTATTACCCGCCTTTCAATCGGCGGCATAGAGCTGTTCCCTTCTTTATCAAGGTTTACGTATAATTCCATGTTGCTCTTAGAAAGCTTTTCACTTTTTTGTTTTTTAATTCTTTCTCTGTTTTCTTCCAGTAATTTTCTTGCAGCAGGAGAAATTGAATCTCCCTCAACTTCCTGAATAATTTGCTGCCGCTGTCTTTGTATTGCTTCCTGCTGGGCTTTTGTAAGATTCATGGTAGTATCGTGTATGGTTTCAAATTCTCTCCTGTACTTGTTTTTCATAACAAGAATTTCTACCCTTCTGTTTGCCGGATCTTTAGGAGAAATTGCAGTCTCAAGAGGTCTTGTATCTGCATATCCGATTGCGGAGAATAGAGACGGAGAAAATTTAAATCGTGAAATCATATATCTTACAACCGATGAGGCTCTGGCTGCTGAAAGCTCCCAATTAGACGGATATTGAACACTGCTTATCGGGTCGCTGTCCGTATGACCTTCTATCCTCATTGCGTGGAGTACAAATTTTTTGCAAATCAAAACGCCGACTTTATCTAAAAGTTTTTTTGCACTGCTGTCAAGATAAGCGGAAGCCGGAGCAAAGAGATATTTGTCGTCAAAAGTTATTAATAAACCTTTATCTGTTATTTTGGTGGAAATTCCGTCAAGCTCTCCCGCTTCCGTAAGCTTTTGTATGGATTCTTCAATCTCTTTGAATGACTCTTCTTCATATTTAGGACTGATGTATTCGAGCATCAGACTCGGAATAAAGGAGTTTGCCTGCTGCTGGTCAAACAGGGAGTCGCTTCCGTCCATAACTGACTGCTGACCGTCAAAAAGGTTGCCGCTTTGAGCAAATGCATTTTTAAGAGATTCTTCGAGCTTTGCAAAATCCGTAGCATCCACCTGAGCAAGCGCGTATAACACAACGAAGGTTGCGAATAATAGCGTTATAAAGTCTGCATAAGATACCAGCCATCTTTCCAGATTTTCATGTTCGGGATGCTTCTTTTTTCTAGCCATTCGGATTCTCTTCCTTATTACCTTCCAGAATGAAGGAACGCAGTTTTCTTTCAATCAAAACAGGGCTTTCTCCGGCTTGAATTGATAAAACGCCTTCAAGTATCATATTTTTGTATAACATTACATCCTGAAAGATAAATTTAATACGTGTACTAATAGGAATCATAACCAGGTTTGCCGCAAACAGACCGTAAATTGTTGCAACGAATGCAACCGCAATACCGGCGCCGAGCTTTGACGGGTCAGAGAGGTTCTGCATAACCTGAATCAACCCCATAACTGCACCGATAATACCGAGTGTCGGAGAGTATCCTCCGAATGATTCAAAAACTTTTGCAGCATTGTTTATATAATTTTCAAATTGTTCAATCTGGTTTTCCATCATTTCTCTGACTAATGTCGGGTCTGTACCGTCCGCTACAGCACCGAGACCAAGGGTTAACAATGCGTCAGATGCATTATAAGCTTCTTTTTCAAGAGAAATAATACCTTCTTTTCTTGCTTTTGTTGCAAAACCGCCGATTTCTGTTATAAGAGCATTAAAATCAGTTTTTGGCGGCATAAATACATTTTTTAACATTTTTATTGCCGAAAGCAGAGTCTTTGGCGGGAAGCTTAATATAACGGCACCTGTAGTACCGCCGAGAACGATAAATGCAGCTGTTATTTGTAATAACTGGGCAATATTACCGCCTTCCATGGCTTGCCCTATCAAAATCATTGTAATACCGAAAAACAGCCCGATGACTGCAAAAATATCCATAACTATCTCCGAATTGTATACTATTCTGTTTATATTAAACTATATTTTTTCATCGTTGAAATCCATTAAATATAGGAATATAGGAGAGATATCTTCAAAGATTGTTATTGGAGTCAAGAAGTTTTATGCTAATATTGTTTTATGATAAAAAGTTATTTAAAAACTTTTGCAGGAGATTGTCTCGGGAGCTTGAACGCTTCGATTGTTGCACTTCCGCAGGCTCTGGCATTCGGGGTTGCTACAGGCTTTGGCGCCGGTGCAGGCGTATGGGGGGCTATAATCCTAACATTCATTTCAGGAATTTTGGGCTGTAAAATTCCTCTCGTATCAGGAATTACAGGACCTGTAACCATTGTCGTGGCATCGATTATGGCAGCATTAAACGCCAACATCTCATCTGTTATTCTTGTCATGTTTATGGCAGGTATTTTGCAGGTAATTCTTTCTCTAACATCACTTCCTGCTATTGTAAAATACGTTCCGTATCCGGTAATTTCAGGCTTTATGAACGGCGTAGGGATTATCATAATTCTGATGCAGCTAAATCCGCTTATCGGTTTCCCTGTTATGTCAAATACAATAACAAGCATTAGTGCATTTTTTAAAAATCTTTCGTCAATAAATACTGACGCTCTTTTTATAGGTGCTTTAACTCTTTTAATTGTATTTGCAATACCTAAAAAATTTAATAAAATTATTCCGGGACAGGCAATTGCACTTCTTGTCTGTACATTTGTTTCAATAAAAACGGGACTGAATGTAGAAAGGATTTCTGAAATCTCAATTTCTTTTCCGGCGCTTACGCTCCCGAAAGCTAATTTGCATGATGTAATCACATATTTTCATTATGCAGTAACCCTTGCAATTGTTCTGTCGTCCGAGAGTTTGTTAACCGTTCTTGTTGCCGATTCGCTTTTAAAGACCAAAACTTCATCTAAAAGTATGCTGCTGGGTCAGGGTGTAGGGAATATGGTATGCGCCCTCTCCGGCTCGGTTCCGGGTTCTGCCGCCACAATGAGAACTGTTGCTGCTATAAATTCAGGTTCTTCAACAAGAATTACCGCAATGATTTGCCCTGTTATACTTTTATTTCTGTTATTCAAACTCTCCGGCTTTGTCGCCCAGATTCCGCTTGCAGTTCTTGCAGGCATTCTGATAAAAATCGGATACGATATTATTGATGTTAAATTACTGAAAGTTATCAAATTTGCGCCAAAAGACGATTTGTACGTTCTGGCTGTCGTCTTTTTACTTACGGTATTCTATAATCTGATTGTAGCTGTCGGTGCGGGAATTACCTGTGCTGCGCTTCTTTATGCAAAAAGAACGGCTGACAGTGCTAAACTTGTTCAAAAAACGGTTTATGACAAAGATATAGCAAGGCTTGAAAAGATTCTGGAAAAGGATTACAAGCATAAAATCCGCGTTGTGCATATTGACGGACAATTTTTCTTCGGCTCAGCTACCCAGCTTGTATCTCAGTTTGAAGAAATTCTCGGAACAAAATTCCTTATACTTGATTATTCTTCGCCAAACCTTCTGGATATCTCGGCAATCTTTGCGCTGGAAGATATTATTATTAGGCTTCATGCTCAAAAGATTAAAATAGTTCTTGTGCTTGAACATGACAGTGTTAAAGAACAGTTTGAAAACCACGGAATTATTGCTCAGCTGGGGGAAGAAAATCTTTTCAAAACAGAAATGGAAGCAATAGAGTTTGCAAAAAACTGCCTAAAAAATAAAGTAAAAAAACACCACCACTTTTTTAATCTCCGCAAATAGTTCAGTAGTGTGGAGCTTGCTCCACAAGCATCATATACGTTTTTCGTTTATATATAATTTAAATTTTGTGTTTAAATTTTGTGGAGCAAGCTCCACACTACTGCAACAAGAATGCTTCGGTAATCAAAGATTACCAAAACCTACGAACTCAACAGAAAAGGAACGAACCAGGCAAGAGCCGGACATTAAGCACATTATTCACTTAGCTGTTTTTTTAGATTGGTCTTAACTCCGCTCAATGGTCCGTTATTAGGGGCAATTAGATTTTGATAATAGTGTTTTACATAAACAAACGGAAATTTAGGAAGCCAGGAGAATTTCATAATAACACCTGCTGCATCCGCCCCCTGAGAAAACATTAACTCGTCAATCGTATCTTCATAAGCAGGCGAGATTGAAGAAAATACTTTTAATAAATAGTTTGTAGCCGTAACCCCGTAGTAACCTGTTGTTGTAACAGGTTTTGTAACAAGCTCTGTTATTGTAAAGTTTGAAGTATCACCCAAAGCCGCCAAGTTTTGAGGAAGAGTCATTTCATCCGCTCTGATTCCTTCAATTTGATAAGTTTGTCCGTTGTAGACTATGACCATAACATTGGGTTTTGGCATATAAATATCATCGAACATATTATCTAAAATCGGCTGACCGTTCATATCAGTTACGCCGTATTTATAGTTCTTACAAGTAAGAAACATACCGCCGAACAATAAATCTATAGAAGAGTATTCCGGAGGCAGAATCTCAAAACCTTTTTCGTCAAAAAGTCCACACCTGCTTCCGCGCGTCAGTTTGGCATATTTACCCAGAATCCGCTCTGCTCTTGTATATTTTGGTTCTACAAGTATTTGACCGTTATCATTCATTATCCCGAATTTTGTTCCATCCTGAATAATCCAGCCGGTTTCACCGAGACGGATAAGTTTTTTATACTCGGCATCAACAATAATTTTTCCTGCTTCATCTTTCAAACCGAATTTGCCTTCTTCATTGAAAACTACAGGTTTTGCAAACGATGTATTTTGCAGAATTAATATTAATAATAAAATTAGTAAAGCTCGAATCTTCATACTAAAAGATTAGCATAATAAAAATGTAAATACAATTTTATCAAAAATTTTTACCTAAACCATCTCTCTTAATTTCTTTAGCCGGTCTCTAATTTCAGCCGCGCGTTCAAAATCAAGAATTTTTGCAGCTTTATGCATATCTTTCTCAAGTTTTGTAATAAGTTTCGGCAGATCTTTCTTTTCTATACCTAAATCAACCATTTCTTCCGCAACAATATCTTCAAGGTCTCTGTAACTTGCAACAAGTGAGAGCAGGTTGTTTTCAATCGGCTTCTTAATTGTCTGCGGAATAATTCCGTATTTTTTGTTATGCGCAAGCTGAATTTCACGCCTTCTGTTGGTTTCATCAATTGCTCTCTGCATAGAATCAGTGATTTTATCCGCGTACATAATAACTTCGCCGCAAGCATTACGCGCAGCTCGTCCGATTGTCTGGATTAAGCTTGTATCAGACCTTAAAAACCCTTCTTTATCAGCATCCATAATTGCCACGAGCGAAACTTCCGGAATATCAAGCCCTTCCCTTAAGAGGTTAACACCTATAAGAACGTCAAACTCGCCCAGCCTTAAATCTCTCAAAATTTCTACACGCTCTATTGATTTAATTCCGCTATGCAAGTATCTTACACGAATTCCTTCCTGCAAAAAGAAGTCGCACAAATCTTCCGCCATACGTTTTGTTAAAGTTGTTATAAGAACACGCTCTTCTTTTTTAGCTCTCTTTTCAATCTCAGCCTTCAAATCAGGTATTTGCGACTCAATCGGTCTTACGCTGATTTTCGGATCAACAAGTCCTGTAGGACGGATAATTTGTTCAACCATCTGCTGGGAAGTTTTTCTTTCAAATTCACCCGGTGTTGCAGAAATATAAATCTTTTGTCCTACTTTTGCAAAAAATTCTTTGCTTTTTAAAGGTCTGTTATCTTTTGCACACGGAAGTCTGAAGCCAAACTCCACAAGCGTATTTTTTCTTGAAGCGTCGCCATGGTACATTCCGTTTAGCTGCGGAATCGTAACATGGGATTCATCAATAACTGTTAAAAAATCTCCTCTAAAGTAATCCAGAAGCGTTGCCGGCGCTGAACCTACAGGACGGCGCTCAATTATTCTTGAATAATTTTCAATTCCGGAGCAGTATCCCATTTCTTTAATCATTTCAATATCATATTTGACTCTCTGCTGAAGTCTCTGGGATTCAAGGATTTTATTCTGGCTTTCCAGTTCCGCAACTCTGTTTTTAAGTTCTGCCCTTATCATTGCAATCGTTTCATCTTCATTTTCATCATACGCAATATAATGAACTGCAGGATAAATCATTACACTCTCCGGGGCTTCAAGAATTTCACCCGTTAAATTATCAATTCTTACAATTTTTTCGATTTCATCCCCGAAAAAATAAATCCTTGTAATAATTTTCTCGTAAGCCGGCATGATTTCCAGAATATCACCTCTTGCGCGGAAAGTTGAACGCTCAAGAACCAAATCATTTCTTGTATATTGAGTCATAACAAGATGCTTAATTAAATCTGCCCTGTCCAGAGTGTCGCCGACACTTATTTTTATTGTTCCTTTAAAATAACTTTCCGGCAAACCTAAACCGTAAATGCAGCTTACGGATGCAACAATTATAACATCGTTTCTCTCATACAAACTTCGTGTTGTATTGTGTCTCAACCGGTCGATTTCTTCATTAATACTTGCAGATTTTTCTATATACGTATCAGTCCTCGGAATATAAGCTTCCGGCTGGTAATAATCATAATAAGAGATAAAATATTCAACCGCGTTATTCGGAAAAAGTTCTTTGAACTCATTATAAAGCTGCGCCGCAAGTGTTTTATTGTGAGCAATAATAAGTGTCGGCTTTTGGATTTGTTCAATAACATTTGCTATGGTAAAGGTTTTGCCGGACCCCGTTATACCCAGAAGAGTCTGCGTATCATCTCCGGCTTTCAGTCCTTCCACAAGCTCCTTTATTGCCTTAGGCTGGTCGCCGGCGGGCTTATATTTCGACACAAGTTCAAATTTTCTTTCCATAACATAATTATACACTCTCAAATTTCATTGCGACTATTCAATTTAATATTTTTGCAGCTTTTCCGTATCTGCTTAAGAGAGTATAGCGTTCTTCCTTACAACGGTAACCCCGCCTTCGGAGACGTAAAAACCTCTCTTGATATCCTCTTCTCTGTCAATTCCTATTTTTGTATAAGGAGGAATATCAACATTCTTGTCAATAATTGCTTTTCTTATTTCAGAATATCTGCCGACATTTACGTTTTCCATCAGAATACTGTCCGAAACCTGCGAATAACTGTTAATCTTTACCTTTGGAGAAAGTACGCATCTTGAAAGCATACCGCCGGATACAATACATCCTTCCGAGACCATGGAGTTTGTAGCCATGCCGACTCTATCACCCTGCTGCCAGATAAATTTAGCAGGCGGATAATTATAATTGAATGTCCTTATCGGCCACTCTTTTGAATATAAATTCAACTCCGGCTCATAGTCCAGCAAATCCATATTTGCCTGCCAGTAAGCATCTATTCCTCCCACATCACGCCAGTATCCTTTTTCTTTTTCAGTCATCCCCGGAAAATGATTTTCATTAAAATTGTATATAAAAATTCTCTTTCCCTGCTTTAAAAGCATAGGTATTACATTTTTGCCGAAATCATGGTTTGAAGTTTGAATTGAAGCATCTTCCTCAAGTGCTTTCAAAAGAATATCTTTGTTAAAAATATAATTACCCATTGACGCCAGACACTTATCCGGATTATCAGGCATCGGCTTAGGCGGAGCTGCAGGTTTTTCTACAAAACCGGTAAGCCTCCAGTTATCATCAACCTCTATAATCCCAAATTCATGCGCTTCTTCAATTGGTATCGGTATTGCAGATATAGTTAAATCCGCATGATTTTTCTTATGGAATTTCAACATCTGTGATACATCCATTTTATAGACATGGTCTCCACCAAATACACAAACATAATCAGGATCCTCATCGTGTATATGAAATGCATTCTGGTACACGGCATCTGCGGTTCCCTGATACCACATGCCTCCGGTTCTCATTTGTGCCGGCACAAGATCCACATACTGATTCAGAAAAGGAGAAAGCGCCCAGCCTTTTGAAATATGTTTATTTAATGAATCCGACTTATACTGGGTCAAAACTTTTATTTTGAAAAAACCGGAGTTTATAAAATTATTCAAGACAAAATCTATTATTCTATATCTGCCGCCGAACGGAACTGCGGGTTTTGCTCTATCCTGCGTCAACGGAAAAAGACGTCTTCCTTCACCGCCTGCCAGAATCATAACCAGTGCGTCATCTATAGACATATAAACCTCCTGTTCCTTCTTCTCTACCCTCAAATATTTTATCAAATTTGAAGAAAAATTGCACTCATCCTTAAGTATGGTTGATAACCTTATTTATTCGCCGGATACTATTTTTATATGATTTGAAAGTTATCGGAAGTTTTGTATAATATTAAAATGATATAAGAACATAAATTAAGGATATTTAAAGATATGAAAAAAGAAAAATTAATTCTGATTATATCATCAATACTTATAATTTGTGCACTTGCAGCCATTGTTATTCAGGTCGTACAAAACGGATTTGTAAAAAAAGAAGATAAAGTTGAAGCAACCGGAGACACTTTCAGATATTCAAAAAGTGTTGCTTCCGGTGAAGCAATAAAATATCTGCTAACACAAGAAGATGTAGCAAAAAATGCCGGAGTTAAAAACATTGTTGTTTATTATACAGGCAAAGACTGGAATCTGGCTGATAATATGAAAAGTGCTATAGAACAACTTCAGGAAAAAGAAGATTTTGCATCAACTTACTACTTCCATCCGGAAGCTGATAAAAATTCTAAATTTTTCCTTTCTCAGGACGAGGCGCTTGCATATGTTGAATTTAATAAGCTTTGCGAACAGTTTTGTATTGTAAATCCTGTGAAAAAACAAATCATACAGCTTGAAAATATTACAGAAGAAAATATTAATGAACTTGCGGAAATATTGACCAAATTTAAAGATTAAAAGGAGATGCGGTGAAAAATATTTTAATTTTTATACTGCTGCTTGGATTGTTATACGGCTTATCAACTCTCAACAAGGGGCGTTCCCCGATTGAAATTATATCCGGCAATAAAACCGAAAAAATTACTCTGTCCGGTCTGGAAGGAATAAATTATTCAATCGTTGATATTCCGGGGGAAGTAATGGTTTATCTCGAAACAGATAAATATAAAAATGTACCCTCCAATAAAAAAATTGTAAGATATTTTGCAGGAACCGGCTGCCCTTACGGAGATACCTTTGCTAAAGCTATTCAGCCTCTGGCAAACAGTCTTGAATATACTTCAAAATATTACTTCAACCGGGAAAAGGTTATCAGCTATAAAAAATTTAAAGACCGCAAAAGCGCACAAATTGCAATGGATTTTGAAAGACTCTGCAAAGAATTTTGTATAATAAATCCTGAAAAATCACAAATATTCCGAATTTCCGGCGTCGGATTTGAAGAAGCTGTAAAATTGCCGGTCATTGTCGAACAACTTAAAAACTGGTAATTCAAAACCTGAAAATTTTGAGTGTGCTATAATTTTTTTATGAGCAGGATTAGAAAGCTTTATTACTTTGATAAAAAAAATATGCAGGAAATGATATCGTTTCTGAACAACAGAGACGCATATATAAGCCATGTAATGTTTAATCCGTTTTTACCGCTGCATCATATGCTTCCTTTAAAATTAAAATTTCTACCGGAATCATATGTTCTTAAAGACAACAAAGAGATTAAAGGACTGATTACTGTTGCGCCATCTAAAAGCCCTGTAAAAAGAATGGAAATTCTACGCTTGTTTTTTGAAGAAAATTGCTATGAAGACGCCTGTGAACTTATTCAATATGCAGTCTCCAAATACAAAGCACTCGGTACAATATCTTTTATAGTAAGAATTGATGACTCGCTGCCGGATCTTCTGCGTGTTTTTGTCTCGAAATGCGGATTCAGCCAACTTTCTTATGAAAGGTTATGGAAAATTACTGTACCACAAACTCTCGAATTTAACAAAAATAACTTTAGAGAATTTAGAAATAGTGATGCTTCAACAGTTTCTACATTATATAATGAGTCATTGCTCCCGCACTTCAGACCGCTCTTAAGCAGCGATACAAAAGATTTTAAAGAAGCTGCTTTCAGAGGACTATCTTATTTTAGTGAATATAAATATGTCATTGAAGATAAAAAATCAAAAAATATTACAGGATATATTTCTATAAAAACATCTGATAATGAAAACTATATTCTTGACATTATACAATCCTCCTGGGTTGAGCTTGATATAAATCAGATTATAAATTTCGGAATAAAACAGATTCAGAAAAGACAGAAAGTTTTTAAAGTTTTTGTTAAGACTAAAAAGTACACGCAATCCGGAGAAAAATATGAACAATTATTTATGGAACACCGGTTTGAATGTGTTCAAAATCAAATTGTACTCACAAATTCTTCTGCAAAAATTATAAAAGAACAGGTCAGATCCGGAAAATTTACCATTTTAAACCAATTCTGCGACAGAAGTATTAATGTTCCCGGCTAGGGGGGAAAATGTATCGGGTTGGCAAGTAAGACTACAAGTTCAATGTCCTCCGAAAGGGGGGGGAAATGTATCGGATAAATAAGTTAGCAGTAGTGTGGAGCTGTCATTTACTCTTACTCTCACAAGAATAAAGAAAACAATTGCGGCAGGCAGTTCATTAGACTCTATATGACAGAAGCTTAATCGTTCTTTACATTTCTTACTAAAACCATGATTTTCAGGCAATTTTTTGTAAGCCGATTACTTTATATATTTAGTTAGGTTTATTTTTGTAAAGGTTTATTGTTGTGTCACAAATTAATCCGAATATAAATAATCAATATAATCAGGAACAGGCAATGCTTATGCAGCAGCCGCGCCCTCAGCAAATGCAGCCGGTTCGTTTACCTAACTATTATTATGTTCCTGATACGTACAGACCGAGTGTAAAAGAGATGATTAAAGAGAATCCGATGTACGACATGTTCTTAAAACCTTTTATAGAACATCCGCTTGCGCTTCTCGGCACATGGCTGGGGCTGGGAATCGGGCTTGATGCGTATTCAAGAGCTTGCGGGGGAGAGTACGATAAGAGTCTGGTAAAGAAAGCTGCAGATTTCGGAGACAACATTCAAAACTCAAAATTTGTACAGAGCAAGCCTGTTCAAACAGTAATAAGCGGGTTTAATGCTGCAGGAAAAGCCGGACATAAAGCGGTTCAAAACAGTGCAATTCTGCGTGCTATGAAAGAAACTCCGACAATGCCGGAATGGCAAATGGTTAAGTCTCAAATGTTTAACCAGAAACAGGAAATCGTACAGGAATTTTTGAAAATTACAGATACATTAAAACTCGAAAATGCTGAAATTCCGAAGTTAAAAGACCTCGGGCTTAATGATTATGAAAAATCAATGCTCAAGAAAGTATTTAATGTCCAAAAAATCTCACAAATTCCGGAGCAGGAAGCGGTTAATCAAATTCTTTTGAACCGTCTTGGAAAATCACCTGATGAGATTCAAAAGATACAGAAACTCGGCGCAATATCAACAAAGACCGTAAAAGAAGAAATCTTAAAAGAAATGGGTTTAACGACAGACAAGCTTAAACTCATTAAAGATGATGTTTACGGAAACTATATAAATGATGTTAAGACTGCTGCCGAGAAAGTAAAAGGCAAAGTCAGAATCGGAGCCGGTCATTATCCGTGGCTGGGAGCTTTCACCAAGCCTTTTGAAAGAACAATCGGATGTGATGAGGTTTATAATAAACTTCACAGTATTATGGAAGGTCCTAAAACCGCAACAGGAAGATTTACTTCAAAGCTTATGCAGATGGTACACCGCGGATTTACCTTCGGCGGCGGTAAACTCGGAGCTTTAATATTTATTGCGCCTCTTCTTGTTGAACTCGGGGTCAATGTTAAAAAGGCAGACAAAGACCAGAAAGTCGGAACTGCTGCAAACGGTTTTGTTGATAATATCTCGTGGGTATTCACTTTCCCTCTGGCTCTTAGAATGCTGCACGCTATAGGCGGTATTAAACATGCCGGCATGGGAAAAGATAAAGTTGAACAGGTTAGAAAACTTACGGAAGATTTTAACAAACGTGTAGAAACAACTATAGTAAAAGACGGTGTAAAAATTCCTAATCCGAACACCTTCAAGAATAAATTAGAATATGACATTGCAAGGGCTCAGGTTGAAAAACAAATCAAAGCTTTGAAAAAAGTTGAAGGTCAGAATATTTTCACAAAAGGAGTAAGAAAACTTGCAGGAATTTTGACTCCTGATTTATGCCGTTTGAACAGTTACAGAAATTCTAATGCTATTGCAAATACAACCCGTAAACTTCCTGCCTTCTTTAGAAACTGCGCCGGTATTCCGATAAGAGTCGCAGCTTGGGCAGCTTTATCTATGGGAGTTCTGGGCGCAGCGCTTACAAAATGCACAACGGCAATTTTTGGAAAGTCTTATGATTCAATGAAACAGGACGAAAGAAAAGATAACTTAAAAGCCCAGCAAAAATTCCTGAAAGATGATTTAAACGAACGTTTATACGAACTCCAGCGTATAAAACAGTACGGAAATACTCCCGCAAGGCAGGTAATGCCTCAAGGACAAATGATAGCTTCAAGAGGCAGGTCAGAGAACGGGATGAATATAACTTATCCGGAAATAGAAAATGATACGGTTGATAATTATACTTATATCCCGTCTCAAGACAACAAAATCCCTTATATTCCGGAAAACAACAGTGTAGATAATTATACCTATATTCCGTCTCAGGATTCGAAGATTCAGTCTCCGGTTAAAGACGGTAAAACGGATAATTACACTTACATACCATCTTGGGAAAATAAAATAAAACCGGAGCCGGAGAAGAGCAGATATATTCCGTCCCAGAAGGCTGCAAATATCCAGAAAACCTTTGATAACTCCGGAATTCAGGGAGTTTTGGACAGAGCACAAAAAGCGGAAGACAAAGCTTTGAGGGTTCTTGCAGGAAACTTTGAGGGAATGGTATAATAAGAGGCATGGAAAATAAGATTGCAAAAATATTGACGGAAAGAGGGCTTACAATCTCCACAGCCGAATCCTGTACCGGCGGGCTTTTAAGTTCTAAACTTACCGACGTCAGCGGAAGCTCCGCTTTTGTTACACTTAATGTCGTGACTTACGCAAACGAAGCAAAACATAAAATCCTCGGCGTGAGCCTTGAAACTTTGAACACAAAAGGCGCTGTAAGCGAAGAATGCGCTTTAGAGATGGCAGAAGGTCTTTATAAATTAACGGGTTCGGATATTTGTGTCTCGACAACAGGCATTGCCGGACCGACAGGCGGAAGTGAAGAAAAACCCGTAGGTCTTATGTATTCCGCTATTTATACAAAAGACAAACATCAGGTTTACAAAATTTTACTTTCGCCAAACATTGACAGAGTCACAATGAAAGAAAAATTTGCAGAAGCTGTACTTAATAATATTTACACTTTTCTGGCTTTTGTATAAAATAAGTATATGGGAGTGGGTATCAAAAATGTTATTTTATTTTGCATAAGTCTTATGCTTATTTGTCCTGCCGGAGTTTTTGCAGACGATAACAGTGATTTTTCCGGCTATATGACAGTCTTGCAGGGTAAAATCCAGAAAAGCTGGAATCCGCCCGAGTGTATGGAGCGTGACGGACATGCAACAGTAAAATTCAGTATTACACGTAGCGGAGATGTTTACGCAAGTGAAATTGCAGAAAGTTCCGGAGATCCGGTTTTTGATGAATCTGCTCTGGAAGCAATAAGAAAAGCCTCTCCTTTTGAACATTTCCCCGCAAGTACATCCAGAGGCTCGCTTACTATAAAATATTCTTTTGATACCTCTATTGTTAAGACTTACGATATGCAAGGTTATCTTGCCAATGCCGACAAGTTCTATAATGTAAATAATAAAATGGCTCTTGATTACATAAATAAAGCCATTAATGAAGTCGAAGGCGATACAAACGCATATTTTCTTTACGGCAAGAGAAGCAAGATAAAACGGGCGCTCGGTGATACTCAGGGCGCTGAAGAAGATTTGAACGAATCAAAAAGATTAAAAGCAAAATACGACCAGAAACGGATTATGGCAAGCAGACTCATTGCAGAGATGGAACAGTCTCCTTATTCTTATTTTAACCTCGCACATTCTTACGAGATTGCAGGAGAGTACGAAAAAGCCATTGAGGCAATAGATAAAGCCATTGCGCTTACCGAATTAAATAATAATTACAAACGCTACAGAAATGACCTTGTTAATAAACAGGCTTCTCTGTAAGTTTTTTTGGGGGGGGTAAATGTACCGGGTTGGTTAGTAAGATTACAGGCTTGGCGTCCTCCGGAAAGGGGATAAATGTATCGAGTCGATTAGTAAGATTACAGGCTTGGCGTCCTCCGGAAAGGGGATAAATGTATCGAGTCGATTAGTAAGATTACAGGCTTGGCGTCCTCCGGAAAGCGGGTAAATGTATCGGGTTGGTTAGTAAGGCTGCAAGCAGTAGTGTGTAGCTTGCTCCACAATCATTGTTTAAGTTTTTGTCGGGTTTCACCAAACCTGCATTTCTTGTGGAGTAAGCTACACACTACTGATATTTATTTTTTAAATACATTTACCCCCTGTTACCGTATTTCAGGTTCACAGCACATCTGACATGCACCGAAAGTTCCGCCGCTTGCTTTGAGATTCTTTCTGAAACAGCAATAATGAGGGGCATTAAAAAGTTCTTTCAGACTTTTTTCTTTTACATTGCCTATTTTCATCGAAAGACAAGGGTAAACAAAACCTTCCGGATTTATCATCATATTGTTATAAGGATATGTGCAGGGTTTGTAAATCTTATTTACGGGAGTCTCCGGAGGCAGGTTAAAAAACTTTTCTATTGTTTCCAGAGGATTTTTTGAGTATTCAAATTTTGGTGAAAAGCGCAGCTTTGTTTTTCCCTTCAAGCTTTCAATTTCTCTAAAGACTTCCTTAAAATGTTCCATATCAAAATAACAATTTATCGGATAATTTTGTGTAAATTCCGGTATAAAACTTTCTTGCAAAACTGAATTTTGTTTCCAGTTATTATTTCTCAAAAACGATATCGAGAGGAATTCAAACCCCATTTTGTCGCAAAATTTATAAAGCTTAACCAGATCATCAAGATTGTTTTCAAGTACAATTGTTTTTATATCAACCATTTGTTTCGGTTTTTGGGATTTTAGATTCTCAAGATTGGAAACAATTTTGTCAAAAATACCCTCTTTTCCTCTGTTTTTATCATGGTTTTCTCCCCAGCCGTCCAGAGAGACCGAGAGCAGCAGAAGACGGTATTTGATAAAAGCTTTAATAATCTCATCGTTTATTAATATCCCGTTTGAAACCACGTGGACTTTATTCATAATTCTTTTTGAAGTATATGCAAAAATATCAATAAAATCTTTTCTCACAAGAGGCTCTCCGCCCACAAGAGTTGCTATTGAATAAAAAGGAAGCTCATCAATAACTTTTTTCCACTCTTCTGTCGTAAGTTCATTTTTGTTTCTTTCTTTTCCGACATAACAATAAGGGCAGGCAAGATTGCATCTGTATGTCAACTCTAAAAAGTATCTGAACGGGATTTTTGCTCTTCCGTATTTATCGTTGTATGAAAGCGAAGTATATAAATTCCTCGCAAAATCAAATAAGTTTGAATAATTCATATAACAGTTATAACATAAAGAAACCTCTCTTAGAAAAAAGAGAGGAAAGTTTGAGCGATGAGGATTCTTTATTATATTAAATCCTGACCGCCATGGTTTCATTAAACTTTTTTCTAATGTAAAGCTTAGGTAAATAGCGTCGTTTATATCAGAAGTAAAAAAATTTTTTTCATTGTAAAATATATTTATGGTAAAAGTTTCTGTAATAGTTCCGGTCTATAAAGTTGAGAGATATCTGGATATTTGTCTGGACAACCTGATTAACCAGACTTTTGAAGATTTTGAGGTAATTTGTGTAAATGACGGGTCTCCGGATAATTGCATAAATATTTTGAAACAGTACGCAAAGCTGGATAAGAGAATAAAGATTTTTTCGCAGAAAAATCAGGGACTTTCTGCAGCCCGAAACACCGGACTGAAGTACGCCGAGGGAGAATATATAACTTTTGTTGATTCTGATGATATGCTCTCTCCTGTTGCACTGGAGAGAATGTATAATAATATTTCCGCAAATGAAAGTGATTATATGTATTCTTACGTTTACCAGTTTTATCCGGATAAGGGAGGATATTGGGAACTGCCTAATAGAAAGGAATTTAATAAATTTATAAAAACTCCTGTATTTAACGAATCTGATTTAGGGGCGGAATTTTATTTGAAATTCATCTGGAGTGCATGGGCGAAGATGTACAGGAGAGATTTTATAAAAAACTTTTCTTTTCCGGAAGGTCTTATTTTTGAAGACATGCCGTTTTTTGCGCAGTGTTATTTAAACGCAGAAAAAATTTCTTACGATTTTGAACCTTTATATTTTTACAGAAAAACTCCGGCATCTCTCATTTCATGCGCCGGCAAAAATTTTCTTGATTTATTTGAGATTAATAAAATTGTTACAAAAATTTTTGAAGAATCCGGAAAGATGAAAAAATACAAAACCGTTTTACTTGTAAGCCAGATGGAAAGCGTACTTATAAGAACACTGGAAACAAAAGGGTCACTAAAAAAAGAAATGTTTAATGCTCTTCAAAAAACATTCGGTCATACAGATTTTTCAGAATATGATATGAATATTCTTGAAAAGAAAAATATTTATTACGCATATAAAGAAATTTTAAATAAGAGTTACAGTGAATTCAGAGACTTTGAAAGCAGGTTAAAGCATGGAAGTTAATCCTCTCATATCCGTAATTATACCGGTATATAACAGCGGGAACTATCTGGAAGAATGCCTGGAATCTGTCCGTCTTCAAACTTATCAGAATTTAGAAATTTTATGTATCAATGACGGTTCTGTTGATAATTCTGTTGATATTCTGGATAAATACGAAAAAAATGATAAACGATTTGTTATAATAAACCAGAATAATCTCGGTGCGGGCAAAGCCCGCAATACAGGATTTTCTGCGGCAAAAGGCGAATACATATCATTTGTGGATTCTGACGACAGAGTGTCTTTAAGTTTGTACAAAAAATTTACAGATTTACCGCAAAAACCGGACATCTATATGTTCAATGCCTGTGAATACAATAAAAAAACTAAAAATATTTCTCCGCGTTACTTTTTTTCGGTACAGGAATGGAAGAATCATAAGGATGACAGAAGTGTACACTCTTTTGACGATAATATAAATCCTTTCCATAGCAATATGTCAGCTGTCAATAAAATTTTTAAGAAGAGTTTTTTAAACGACCTTGCTAAAACAAAAGCTGACAGAAAACTTTTTCCGGCGGGGTTGATTTTTGAAGATCAATACTTTTCACTCTTTTCGATGATGAAGGCAAAATCAATTATGATTAACCCGGACCCTCTTTATTATTACAGAAGTTTGAATGCAGATTCTGTAACTTGGAATCTGGCTGATAGAGTTTTCGATATATTCAAAATTATGGATATGATTGAAGGGCTGCTGAAAGATGCAAACTGCTATGAAGCATACAAATACGCATTTTTTCAGCATAAATACCAGCAGTACGCACATTTATTTTTCAAAGCCGACTTTAATTCCCGTAAAGATTTCTATAATGAAATGAAAAAACGCCTGAGTATATATAAAAATGAAAAACTTGATCCTAATATTTGCGAACGCCTTGTTTTATACGGGGTTTATAAAAATATAATGCGTCTTGGTGCTGATGAATTTTACGAAAAATATAAAGACAAAGTTTAAATAAGAGCAAGAACTATGGCTGCAGAGAGTATTAAAGAATAATAAATCATTAAATTTCTTGACTGATAAATCCTTGTCATAAAAGCCGGCTCACCCATCATATTTTCCATCGGAAAATGATACCACTTATGCTCCGGAACAGATTCCGGATCTACGGAAAAATCTACCATCGACTTATATAAATCAACTGCAAGCGGTATTGTAAGCCAGACTGCAAATACCTGCCAGTCTGCAATATCAAAAATACAAAGAAGTACGGGAGTAATATATGCAAGTATTAAAAGCCACTTGAGAACTACAAGCGAATCCAGCCTTGAATTAAACGAATTTGCAATTGTTTGGTGTCCTTCGTTAATATCAAAATCAAAATCCATTACCGTATGAATGTATAACAAAATAACTGTTACAATCATTGAAGGAATTGAAAGTATAATAGCATCCCACGAATAGGTTTTTGTCATTACATAGTAAATTCCGCCGAATAATGCCGGACCGTATGCAATAGCTACAGCAACTTCAGAAAGCCTTATTTTGGATAGGAAAGAATATAAAACAGTTAATATTCCGCCAATAAGCGCAAAATAAATAACCCCGGCTCCGCATTTAAAGAAGAAGTACACGCCTATCAATATTGCAAGCAAGAGATAAATACAGCCGAGTGCAAAAATCTGCCGCGGTTTCATAAGACCGGCTATTATATAGCGGCACTTTGTTTTTTGTGAATTTTTTAAATACTCTTTTTTATTAAAATCTACCTGCTTTATAAGTGATTTATAATCAAAATAATCATCAAAGACATTTGTCGCAAGATGAGCAAGGCAAACCCCGATTAGCGCAAGAAACCCGTATCTTATATGTCCTGCAACAAGAGATGAATATGTAAAAATTACTAACCAGGACATAATTGTCATAGGAAGGGAAAAAACTCTTGAGCACTCTAAAATTGTTGTAATCTGGTTAAGCATAAGGTAATTTTACCATATTTCCATCCAAACAAAAAGACCTGATAATATCAGGTCTTTTAGATATTTTATTTCTGTATTATACAGCAGCTTTTGATTTTTCAATACAACCGATAAGCGTTGATGCAACTGTCTTTTGCTCTTCCAGAGTCAATTCAGGGAACATTGGTAGAGAAATTACACACTCTGTATCCTTTTCTGTATTTGGAAGAGAGCCCTTCTTCCAGCCAAGGTATTCATGAACTTTCTGAAGGTGTAAAGGTATCGGATAATAAAGCATTGCACCGATTCCAGCTTCCTGAAGCATTTTGTGAATATTGTCTCTGTTAGGAATCTTAACCGTATACTGGTGGTAAACACAGTATGTATCAGGTAATTCTTTCGGAGTTTGAATATCAGGGCAATTTGCAAACAATTCATTATAAGTTTTCGCATGCGCTCTTCTTTGTTTGTTCCAATCGTCAATATAATTTAGTTTTACTCTCAAAATTGCAGCCTGAATTTCATCTAAACGTGAATTTATACCGATTTCATCATGATGATATCTGATAGCGCCGCCGTGATTTCTGAGCGCTATAATTCTGTTTCTAAGATTTTCACTGTTAACTGTAATTAAGCCGCCGTCACCCATTCCGCCGAGATTCTTTGTCGGATAAAAGCTGTAACAGCCGATATCACCGAATGTACCGACCTTTTGTCCTTTGTATTCTGCTCCGATTGCCTGACAGCAGTCTTCAATAACATACAGATTGTAGCGTTTTGCAATATCCATAATTGCATCCATATCACAAGGCTGACCGTATAAGTGTACCGGAATTATGGCTTTTGTTTTTGGAGTAATTCTTTCTTCAATTTTCTTAGGGTCAATATTAAATGTATCAGGGTCGATATCCGCAAATACAGGCGTTGCTCCTACAATACCTATAGCTTCCGTTGTGGCAACAAACGTAAATGCTGTTGTAATGACCTCATCGCCTTTTCCTATATCTAATGCTCTTAGTGCAAGATGCAGTGCATCTGTACCGGAGTTTAATGCAACCGTGTAGTTGCAGCCGATGTATTTTGCAAGTTCAACTTCCAGAGCCTTGCAATTTGGTCCTAAAATATATGAACCTGAACGCAAAACTTCGCATACAACTTTTTCAATCTCATTTCCGATTGTTGCATATTGTCTCTTAGAATCTAAAATTGGTATCATATTTCCCTCCTGTTAATTCCTCTATATACTATAGTTTAACACACTTAATTACGACCTTTATATAATCTTAATTGGATGAAATTCTTGTCTGGCTAAAGCCTGACCTATTACTTTTTTAAGGATTCAGACATATTGCTAAAAGCGGCAGTAATCCCCGGACGAAGCCAGCAAGTTTGCAAAAAACACTACAGCGCCTTTTTTATTCTTATTTTTATCCCGAATTTAATAAGTTTATTTATAATCCCCTGTGGAAGTTTAGAAATAAATCTTGCCGCACATGCGTCTCTGCCTACGGTATAAGTCAACTTAGGCTTCTTTACACTATCAGCTTTCAGTATAACATCAACAACCTTTTCAGCACTAAGCCCGTTAAATTCATTCTTTTTTGCATTTTTGATTAAAAATCGCATTTCATTTTCATACCCCTCACAGTTATCAAGATATTTGGAATTTTCTTCAACCGATTTTCCCCATAGAGGCGTAGCTATTACTCCCGGTTTTATTGAGACAACTTTAATATTCTTTTTATTTTCTATCAACAGTGAGTTAAAAAATATATCCAGACAACGCTTAGACGCACAGTATGGTGATATAAACGGAAATATTCCGTAACTTGCCATTGAACTTACATTAATAATTCTTCCCCCGTCCAGAAGTTCTATCAAATCTTTAGTAAACTCCAAATGTCCGAATACATTTACATCAAACTGACGCCTTATTTCACCCATCTCAATTTTCTCAACCGGACCTGCCACAACACAGCCTGCTATATTAACAAGCGTATCTATACTTGTACATTTTGACTTTACAAATTCCGACGCACTGCCTATTGTTTCAGGCTTTGCGTAATCTACATAAAAAGGGTAAATATTTGATGAAATCGACTTTAATTTTTCCGCTTTATGTTGACTGCGATAACCCGCAAATACAATATTATTATCAGCAAGTCTCTTAATCAAAGCCTCGCCGATACCCGAGGTGGCGCCTGTAATAACGTAAGTTTTAGTCCTCATACAAAGGTCTCATCAAAAGTATTGTTGATAAATTTACCTGCATGAAATCGTACGATTCAACTTCTTTTTGCGGAGTCAGCTTGGATTCAAGCGTGCAGTTTTTTACCGCAATAAAATGCTTGCTGGTATTGAGAATTTCAGATAACAACCTGCTTTTTTTACCGATTTTCGGCATAAAAACATAACCTCTGATTATATATTCAGCCGTCTCAATATATACCTTTTCCCGCCAGGCAGATGTTGTGAGTTCTAAAATCTCTTTATTTTCCATTTTCCTTCTCTCCAAGATTATTGCATATATGACTGGAACAACGGTAAGTAAAGTGCTAAAGCCATTACAAGAACGATACTACCAATTACCAGAAGCATTATAGGCTCAATCATTTTTGTCAAAGTATCAATAATAGCATCCAGAGTTCTATCCAGGAAGTTTACACCTTTCTCAAGCATATCTCCCAGACGACCGGATTGTTCACCGGTTGCAATCATAAACAGAAGCATTCTCGGCACAACATTTGTGGATTTTAATGCCTGAGAGACCTGCAAACCTTGTTGAACCTTTACGATTGCACCGCTCATTTTATTCTTCAATACCGAGTTCGTTAAGGTAATTACTGCAAGATGCAAACAGTCGACAACCGGAATACCTGCATCGTACGACACACTCAATACAGATAAAAAGTTTGAATAGTTTGAATATAAAATCAAATTGTTAATAAGCGGAATCTTCAATACAAACTTATCTAAAAGATTTCTTGCGGGCTGCCAGTTTACCATTAAGTAACAAAAAGCTATTACGGCAACTATAAATATAGGAATCGTAAACCAGTAAGTTTTTAAATAATCACCGGCATTAATCATCATTGCCGTAATCCAAGGCAGCGCCTTTTCCTGCTGTGCAAACATATCTTTAAATGCCGGAAATACAAATGTTAACATAATTATAATAATGAAAAATGCCAGCACGACAACAAACATAGGGTACATCAACGTACCGACAACTTTTCCTTTAATATTAGCCTGTTTTGTCAATAATTCTTTAATACGATCTAAAGTTTTTTCAAGTTCACCTGATTCTTCACCGGCTTTTACAAGACCAATAAATATATATCCGAAAACCTGCGGATATCTTGCCATAGTATCAGCAAAAGTCGAACCACCCATAATCTGCGTCTTTAAAATTTTAGACATATCACGGATTTTCTTTTTAGCCGCCTCCTGTTCCATAAACATAAGAGATTCAACTGCCGGAATACCTGACGTCAGCAATATTTGCAGTGTCGAAATAAAATCTATTTTCTCACTCAGCGATAATGCGGAAAGCTGCTGTGCCTTTTTTGCTTTTATGTCTACATATTCGTTAATCTGGGTCGGAACAAGCCCCATTTTACGGATAACTTCTCTGGCATCTTTAACATTTGACGCCGTTATCTCGCCTCTGACTAATTCTTTACCCTGTTTAAGCGCTGTATAACTGAATATTGGCATATTAAACCTCGTGTTTTTCTCTACTAATCACTTGCATAACCCAAAACTCTTATAAATTCACTTGAAGTTGTAACACCTTCAACAATATGATTCAAACATGAAGATTTAAGAGTTTTCATACCGGCTGCAACAGCAGCTTCTTCAATCTCAATGTCATGCGCTCCCTGCGCAATCAATTTCTTGATTTCTCTTGTTATTGGCATAACTTCATATATACCGAGACGTCCGGTATACCCCAGATAACCGCAATCCTTACAACCTTTCTTCCTGTACAGTTTTGTCTTCAACAATTTTTGTTGTAAATCAGGATTTGTTGTAATATGCTTTACCTCTTCTTCTGTCGGAATATATTCTTCCTTACACTTATCACACAATCTTCTCACAAGACGCTGTGCAATAACACCTGTCAAGGTTGAAGATACAAGGTAATCTTTTGCACCCATTTCTATCAAACGTGTAACTGTTGCTGCTGCAGAGTTTGTGTGAACAGTACTCAATACTAAGTGACCGGTAAGAGCTGCTGATATAGCAACTTCTAATGTTTCAAAGTCACGGATTTCACCGATGAGAATAATATCAGGGTCTTGTCTTAATATTGCTCTCATACAGGATGCGAACGTGATATCCGCCTTAGGGTTTACCTGAGACTGGTTTATACCTTCAAGCTTGATTTCAATAGGGTCTTCAATCGTTGTAATATTAACATCTTCTTTATTCAAAGATTTTAATATTGTATAAAGAGTCGTTGTTTTTCCTGAACCTGTAGGACCTGAAGTCAGAATAATACCGTTCGGACATTGAACCATATCATGAATTTTCTGTATATCAGACTCTTCTGCCCCGGGAATAATCATTTTATCACCGGCTGCCTTCAAACTGACAGCAGGCGCAAGAATACGGATAACGACCTTTTCTTTACCGGATACAGGAAGAGTATTAATACGGAAATCGTACATTCTCTCATTATATTTGATTGAAAACGTACCGTCCTGAGGACGTCTGTGTTCTGCAATATTCATTCTCGCAAGAACTTTAAATCTTGTAATAACAGCCTGCTCGATACTGCCTGGAATTTCCAGAACTTTTTTCAATATACCGTCAGAACGGGTTCTTACAACATAATACCCTATACGCGGTTCTATATGAATATCGGAAGCTTTTGCATCAATTGCATCGGTAATAATTTTATAAACAAATTTCGCAACATTTCCGCTTGCGTCTTGAAGCTCTTTTTCTACCTGTGTCCAGAGAGATTCTTCACTGCTAAACTCGGCTGCTTCTTCTTCAATACTCTGAATAATTCGCTCTGTCTCTTTTACTGCCTGGGCAGATTTTTTATCAATATAATATTCTTTTAAGTATTTTTCAAACTCAAATGACGGAATACAATATACATTCAAAGAACGCCCTGTCGAAAGAGATATCTCACGGATTGTGTACTTATCATTCGGATTAACCATAGCAACACCGAGCTTGTTGCCTTCCATTGACATAATAACAACCTGCTTTTTCTCAACAATATCATCAGGAAGTTTTTTCAGAATACTCTTATCTACTTTTATCTGAGCACGCGAAACAATGTCATGACCGTACTTCTTTTTTAAATAAGATGCAATTCGTTCATACGGCAAATATTCCTTTTCAAATAGCACGGTATCTAAAGGAACATTGCGCTCACGGGCTATTCCGACACATTCGTTCAACTGTTCCCTTGTAAGCCAGCCGATTGAAACAAGAATTTCTTCAGCTGTAGGTTCTGCTGGTTTTTGTGAAACTGCCTGCTCTTCTTCCGGTTCATCATCCACTGCAGGCAAATCTATACTTGTAATACTGTCAAAAACCTCTTCAAAATCCTTGCCCGGTATCGGAATGAACTGTGGGGTCAAATTCTGAAACTTTTCTTTTATAATTGAAGCTATTTGAGATTTATTATCACTCAAGTCCTTATTAAGAATTACAAAAAAATCGGACTGTCTTTTGTCTACTGGAATAAAACCTGATGATTTCATCAGGTTTAATTCAAAATTATTAACATATTCTTTTTTTATGCTATGTTTGAGTTTTTCCAGTTGATTAGACATATTTATTATAAAGTATCCGCTACCGTACCTTCACCGTCATTGATTATACGTGGAGTTAACATTATAACCAATTCACTCTTTGTTTTGGTTGAGTCAGAAGATCTGAATGCCATACCGATTACAGGTAAATCACCCAAGAAAGGAATCTTTCTTACAATCTTAGTATCTTCTTCCTGAATCAAACCGCCGATAGCAAGAGTTTCACCATCTTTAATTCTTACATTTTTCAAGTCGAGATTTCTTCTGCTTAAAAGCGTTGCTTCAATATTGTTCTGTCCCGGAACTTCTGTAGGTGTTGTCACCTCACGGGCAATTGTAGCATAGTTTGGCTTAATGTTCATTGTTACGTAGCCTTCAGGTGAAATAAACGGCGTTAATTCAATTTTTATACCTTGATCCTTACCGATTGTATAAGTTCTTTGAACGTTACCGGTTGCACCTTCACCTGCCGCAGTAGATGACAAGAATTCAGATGTTGTCTTTTCGATATAGTCTTGAGTCAAGTCTATAATAGATGTCTGACCGCTTGTAATCAACAATTTTGGGTTTGCAAGAACTCTACCCTTGCTGTTCTCAATTAAGTAATTGAGCTGCCATGAAATATAAGCATTATTACCTTTAGGAACAATTATATCCTGACCATCAGGTCCTTCTATAGTAGTATATCTTTGTCCCGGACCTGAAGTTCTGCCAATACTTGTTGTATCGGAAGAGAAACTGAATACCCAGTTTTTAGAATCAATGTTCCAAGTGTTATTAAACTCTTTACTTCCTTCTTCATTCAATTCAATAATTGAAACTTCTAAGTATGCCTGCGGCTGTTTAATATCATTATCTTTAATAAATTTTTCAATCATCTCAAGCTGCGCCTGAGAACCGCCCATAAGAGTAATTGTACCTCTTTGCGGGAAGTATGAAATAGACAGATTCTGTACATCAAAAGGCGCAGAATTTGTTGTTGCCGCAGTTGATGTTGCAACCGAGCAGGCAACAATACCTTCACCCAGTTTTAATTCATCTCCGGAAGATGAAGCGGCGCCACCTGTCATAATTCCTGCTGCAGCACCAGTAGTACCAACTCCCGGTGTCGGAGGAACACTTGCCGGCGCACTGCCGCCGCCTGAACCTGACGAGCCGCGTGACGGTAAGAGCATATTACAAATCATATCTGCCATCTCGGCAGGTGTCGTATGGTTAACCGTAAAGGTTTTCGTTAACGGTTCTCTATCTAACTGCGAAATTACCTTTTCAACTATTGCCGCATCAGATGGCATGCCAAAAACTATAATTTCATTTGTTGCCGTATTAACTGTTGCAGCATCAACTCCTGAGAGTCCTGCTTTTTTCATTCCAAAAACATTTCTGTTCAAAAAGTCTGCAATTTTTGAAGCATTTACATATTTAACAGGGAATACCATCATTTCCTGTTTTGAGAAAGAGGCATTATCCGCATTATTTTTAGCAATAACAATCAAAGTATTGTTCTGCGTATAATAATTTAAACCTGCAATTTATAATACCAGAGCAAAAGCATCATTTATCGGCATATTAACTAAATCCAAAGTAACTTTGCCGCTGACCGAAGAGTGGAACACGACATTCATCCCTGCCTTATCGGCAAACATTCTCAAAACCTGTTTCACATCTGAATCTCTGAGTGACAGTGTTATCAATTCATTCTTATCAGTCAGTTTTACATCACCGGTAAGAACCATTGCATCAGTCATTGTATCAGTATATGACTCACCTGCATTACACATAAATGCCGGTGAAAGCCCAGAAGGTGTCATAAACGTTAACAATAACGCAGCTGACAAAAATCTTTTTATATGATTACATCTCATCGTCTTTCCCCTCCGAATTTGTTATGTAAGTTTGAAACGTCGTTATAATTTATAGACCCTTCTGTCAAAATTTCACCTATACCAGCCTTATAAGTGTTTTTACCCAGCATTACCGTTACACTATCCTGCATGATATTAAGAATCTTATAATTATTTACTACATCACCTTTTTTGACCAGATAGTCATTGCCTTCAATATTCAAAATCGCAGAAGGACTGTACTTATCATACAGGATACCGGAAACAACAGTATCCATAACACGTGCAGCTTCTGAACCTTCGCTTATAATTTCCGGCGGTTCTACCAGATCGTATTTTGGAACATCTTTTACCGCATTAGATTTACTGACATCTCTGTACGGCAAAAACGGATTCGCCTTCACTGTTCCGGTCGGTATTGATATCAAATCCTTTCTGGTTGTTGTCGCTGCAACAGGAGCTGCCGCAAGCGTAAGCATATTACTGTCCTCTTCCATAATATCAGGAGCATGCAACGACAAAACGGCAGAAACTGACGGTATTGCAATCCCCAGAATCAGTGCCGGAATAATAAACATTTTCCAATGCATTTTTTTACGATGCCCGATTTTTGCTATCAACTCTTCTGCTGTTAAACATTGAGCATCTAATGACTTTTCTTTTCTCTTCATATAATTGCGCATTTTCATATATAACTTCTAACTATTAAATTGCTTCTCTCGTTCTTAAACTATACACCAGTATTTTGTATTTTAAATCCTATGTTTATACTATTCCATTCCTGTTTTTATATAAATTCTAATACGAACCTGTGTAACCTATAATAATCATATCATACTTTTTCCAGATTGCAATTATCAATTCTTTATTACAAATTGTTAAAATTTTCTAATGCAGAAATCGGATGTATGTATAGGCGTTAAAATCCAGTGACCCGAAAATCACCTTTACAAAACTTTCATTATACGGCAGAAGCCTTACAAAATCAATATGTTCTTCGTCGTAATCATCTTCTGTTTTATATGCCCTGACTTTTCCTTCAAGAGCATGCGACTGATAAAACAAAAGATATACCTCCTCGTTTTCATCTTTTTCCGCCATAACTTTATAATATCCTTTTTCAAGAACTTTGCTGCCTATTATAAGATTAACCGGCACATTTAAAAGCATTCCGTCTTCATTCTTTGTAAGAGGAGTTATATCCGTAATATCGCTGTCGGGACTTAGTTCAGGATAAAGACTTTCACCGCCGCCGCTTATTTTCTTAATAAGCTTTTTGCGTTTTTTTGCTTCTTTTTTCTTTTTATTACCCTCAAGCGCATTTATTGCCTCTTCAAACTCCTTGTTTGTAACAGATTTCTGCCCGTCCCAAGCTCTGTCCACTCCGGAAAACTCATCCCAGCTGTCCTCTGCGAAACTCCCTGATGAAAATATCAAAAATGATAAAATAATAAACAAAAAAGGCTTCTTCATACTTTATATTATTTAACAAAAATCTTTATAAAGTAAACCGTTTTTATTAAAACTTTTATTTTTCGAATATATAATGTATAATAAATATTGTAATAACGAGAGAGCTAAATGACTGATACTAATATAATAATTATTATAACAGCCTTCGTTGTGGCTATTGCTGCAATATACATACTGTATTCAATAATCTTATTTCAAGGCGGTTCTTCCAAAAGAGGAGACGAGCTTCAGCTCTCTACAAAAAACATACTTGATCAAGTGGAAGTTTTATTCGACAAAAAAGAATATTCGCTTGTTCAGCTTCTGGCAACAAAATATCTGGACAGAGTTCCGAGCCATGTTGATGTGAGAATTTATCTGGCTAAAGCATATTATGAAGACAAAAAATACAATCAAGCAATAAGACAGTGCTCAATTATTCTCAAGAAGAAACCCAACAGTCTGGATACAAGAAAAGTTCTCGGAAACTGTTATATAAAGAAACAAGCGCTTGGAAAAGCAATAAAAGAATATGAATTCCTGTTTGAACACCAGAAAAACGATAAAGAAATCGTCAGAACACTTGCACAATTATACAGAGATACAGACCAGCTTTACTCGGCAATAAATGCTTATGAAGTATTATCAGATTTATTAGATCTGGAAGAAGATATTGCTGATGTTCAGTCCATCCTTGCGGAATTAAATGAAGAAGCACATGATTATCCTGCAGCATTTGAAGCTTACAAAAGACGACTTGGCATTTATCCTAATGACGTTGATACAAACCGGAAACTAACGGAATTATATATCAAGATAAAAAACTATCCCGTTGCGATTGAAACCCTGCTTTATATGCTTTCATTTGTAACAGATGCAAAAACTTTATTATGGGTTTATGAAACACTCGTTACATTATATGTTGAATCAGAGGATTATGACAAAGCTATTGAATATTCCGAAAAACTTCTTGATGTTCAGGGCTCAGACAAATTCAAGGTAAGAAATGATATTGCAACATTTAATATAAAATTAAAACGTGTTGGAGAAGGCATTGAGATACTGGAAGATCTCGCGATGATGTCTCAAAATGGTTTTGATGTAACCCTAGAACTTGCTGATGCATACATTCAACAAAAGAATTATGACAAAGCGCTTGAAAAATACACTCTTCTTATGGACAAAGCAACTCAGAGAGAAGCAAAAACCGTTAATCTTCTTTTATGCGAACTGTATATAAAATGGGCTATGGATATGGCTGAGCAGGGAAAATTTGATGAGTCTTACGAAAACCTTAAAAACGCAACCCAGTATAATGCAATCAATCCGGAGATTTATTACAATGTTGCAAAAAATAATTACACACAAAAAAACTTTACTTCCTGTGTAGAAGCTGTCAATAAAGCTATAGAATATGATAAACAGAATGATTATAAGGCAAAATATCTGCTCTTGCTCTCAGAAGCACATCATCAACTCGGAAATTTCTTTGAAGAGAAGAAAGCTCTCACAGACCTGTTGAAATTTGATGAAAAAAATCCTCATGGACTTTACAGGGTAGGACTTATGTATGCTGCACAGCATGATTTCAAAAATGCCGAAGAAGCATTCAAAAAAGCAATCATGTACAATCCTGAACTTATTCAGGCAAAATACAATCTTGCTCTTTTGTATGAAAATAATAACAGAGATAAAGCCAAAGAACTTTATATGGAAGTTCTTGAACAGGATCCTTCTTTTGAAGAGGCAAAAAACGCCCTTGCCGATTTATCTACATCAGACTTCTTTTAAATCGGATCCTCCGGAATATATATTACAGTATCGCTGAGATAATCACGTGCGTCTTCTGCTGTAGAAAACCTCGGTACAAGTCTTTGATAGTCCTGTATAACTGATAAAATGTCGTCCGTTGACATTTTAATTAATCTTCTGCCGCCTGATTCAATAATTCTTGCCATTCTTCCCGCCTTTTTAATTTACAATTGTATTAACGGAAAAAATTTCTTAAACTTTAGTAAAATCAAACATTTGCGTTAGGAAAAACCTCTCCACTTTGAATATAAATCTCAAACTCTTCACAAATATTAACACTGGCAGCCGTTATTATGTACCCGTCAAAGTGAATTTTTTTAAATTTCTGCGCCGGTTTTCCGAGCTTATATTCCGCTTCGTATTTCGTCCACTCGTTATAAAACTCTTCTAATGTCTTACACTTGAAACCCATACGCTCTGAAATATCTTCAAAAGCTCTGATTTTAATTTTTTCGATATCCACACCGCAATCATAATCCGAAAATGCCAGCACTATAAAATCTCCGCTGTGACTTATACTGAAAAACTTCTGCCTGTTCTTCAAGAAAGGTTTTTTCCCGAAAAAAACAATCTCCCTGTCATCAATTCCGTAAAAATCCCTTAAAATTCTGTCTGTCATTAAATAAGAAAGGCAGTGTTCATTCCATTTTTTAAGATTAGAAATTTCTTTTTTTTGAAACTCTTTTAAAAGCTCTTTATGAACATTATCCGCATCTACAATTTCAAATACAAAAATATCCATTCTACTCTTCTATCACCCCCAGAGCTTTACAGGCTTCGTAAGCGCAATTTTGCTGGGCTTCTTTTTTGGTCTTGCCTTCTGCTTTTGCAATAATCCTGCCCTGCCACTCAACCTCAATCTCAAATACAGGCTTATGTGCAGGACCTTTTGTTCTTATGGTTCTGTATACAGGAAGTGTTTTATCAATTCCCTGAGTATACTGCTGCAAAATATCTTTTGCATTATATTTAACAAAATGCTTATCAACATCATCGGCGTAAATCATCACATAATCTTTGATGAATTTTTCAATCTTTTCAGCCTGACCGCTAAGATAATATGCCCCCAAAACTGCTTCCGTTGCGCATGCAAGATTAGATTCGCGCTTTCTCCCGCCCTGCTTTTCCTCTGCAGGACCGAGAATAATTTCCTTATCAATTCCGATTTGTATGGCAGCCTTTGCAAGAATTGCGTCGGATACAAGTATTGAACGGATTTTGGAAAGCTCACCCTCGGGAGATTCAGGATAAGTTTCGTACAAGAGTTTTGACGTAAACAACTTCAAAACAGAATCCCCGAAAAACTCCAGCCTTTCATAGTTTTCAAGCGGGCTTAATTCGTTCTCGCTTGTGTAAGAAGGGTGCGTAAGCGCCTGCTCTACAAGTTCGTTTCTTTTTCCGAATACATCCTCTAGCATGGGAATATTCCTCTGAATAAATCAAAGAAATTGTTTACCACAAAGAAATATAAATAATAATGCAGAACCGGAATCGTTAAAATATAGCTGTCAGTTCTGTCTAAGAATCCGCCGTGTCCCGGAAGAAGGTTGCTTGAATCCTTAACTCCTGCATCGCGCTTAATCATTGATTCACAAAGGTCGCCAATCTGAGCAAATCCTGCAATCAAAAGCCCGATAATTATGCTGTGATACCATGGAATTTGTATTACAGGTCCAAATATCATACAGAAAATCATACAGGTTAAAGTCCCGCCGATAGAGCCTTCTACAGTCTTGTTCGGGCTGATAACTTTTGATAATTTGTGTTTTCCAAACCTTAATCCGGCATAATAGCAGAAAGTATCGGTTAAAATTACCGCAAACAGTAAGAATAAAGCATAACACGCGCCCTGATAAGTCACGTTGTATTTAATTATTCCGGAATATGCAGGCAGGCTGCCTAAATCCCTTAAAAATAAAAGATGAAGCGGAAACCAGCCGCAATAAACAAATCCGAGAATTGTTGTAGCTACATTTGCAATATAAGGCTGCTTACCTTTAAACAGTACTGACATAAATGCCATTATAGAACAGGCTGAAAACGCTAACGCCACAAGGTCAAACCTGTTAAAGTACGCAAGCGCCGCAAAAATTAAGCTTGAAAGTATAATTATTTTGAAACTCGGCAAAAACCCTTTATGCTTCAAAATAAACGTATACTCCCTTGCTGCCAGCACTACTATTGTCAATACCAGAGCTACCAGATACAACCCGCCCGCAAGTATTGCAAACAAAGCGGCGAATCCGAAGACAAGCCCCGTAAGCAGTCTTTTATTCTTCATTATACAGTCATAACCTCTTTTTCTTTTTCCGCTACAAGCGAATCAATTATCCCTACATATTTATCAGTCAGTTTCTGAATCTTATCCTGATTATCTTTTACAGCATCTTCAGGCATATTTTCTTCTTTTTCAATCTTCTTCAAAGAATCAACCATATCGCGTCTTACGTTTCTTACCGCAACTTTAGCATCTTCGCCGTATTTTTTAACTTCTTTTGCAGTTTCTCTTCTTCTCTCTTCTGTCAGAGGCGGGAAGTTTAATCTGACGCAAGTTCCGTCATTATTAGGCGCAACCCCGAGTTCTGCCTTTATAATAGCTTTTTCCAATTCTTTCATAATACTTTTATCGAAAGGAGTGATTACAAGTGTAGTACCTTCGCTTACACTAACCTGAGCCATCTGCCTGATTGGAGTCGGAGCTCCGTAGTATTCAACAATAACCTTATCTAAAATACCCGGATTGGCACGCCCCGTACGAACAGACGAAAATTCTTTCTTCATCTGGGCTACAGCCTTTTCCATCTTTTCTTCACCAAATAAATACATCTCATCAAGAGCTTCTGACATAATTTTCTCCTTTATAAAAAATATTAACTTACGTACGTCCCGACGGCTTCGCCGTTCATAATTCTTGCTAAACTTCCTTTTGCTTTAAAATCAAATACAATAATCGGAATTTTGTTCTGCTTGCATAAAGCGCAGGCAGATGTATCCATAATCTTTAATTCGTTTTTGATTATGTCGTCATAAGACATTTTGTCAATTTTTTTAGCCTCCGGATTTGTTTTAGGATCATCACTGTAAACCCCGTCGACTCCGTTTTTCGCCATAAGCATTGCTTCAGCGTTAATCTCGGAAGCCCTTAGAGCAGCAGCAGTATCTGTTGTAAAGAACGGATTACCTGTACCTGCCGCAAAAATTACAACTCTTCCTTTTTCTAAGTGTCTGATTGCTCTATGCCTTACATAAGGCTCGGCAATCTGGTTCATATCAATAGCTGTCTGAACCCTGCATTCCACATCAATTTTCTTAAGCGCGCATTGAAGAACTACGGCGTTCATAACAGTAGCGAGCATGCCGACATAATCACCGGAAGCCTGATCCATACCCAGCTGTGCACTGTTTTTCATCCCGCGGAAAATATTCCCGCCGCCGACTACGACAGCAACCTGAGCGCCCTGTTCATATATGGATTTAATCTCCTGAGATATCATCTCGACAGGCTCATAATCAATCCCGAACTGCTGGTTTCCGAGCAGTGCTTCTCCGCTAATCTTCAATAACACACGTTTATATTTTGTAACCATTAGTAACCTCTCGTTGTATTAATAGTATTCAAAAATGGAATAAAAGTAAAGGGGGGGGGGAGGGGTAAATATATTCGAGGTGGCAGGTAAGTGTAGTAGTGTGGACCTTGCTCCACAAGAAATGTCGGTCGGGCTTTAGTAAATAGTTTGGGCTTTAGCCTGACAAAAACTTACGCAATATTTGTGGAGCAAGCCCCGCACTACAAATTTACTGTCATTCTGAACCAGATAACAATTAACGGGTGAAGAATCCCTTTATTATTTCCTTTACTACTCCCGTAATAAGAATCGTATATCAGAATTTCTTTGACATTAACTTAATCGCATATTTTCATGTAAGTTAAATTTGTGTTTGACACGTCTGATTATTTATTTTTATAATGGCTCAGAGGGAAAAGTATGTTGTACGATTTTAAATTAGCCGAAAAAAAGTTAGAAAAAGAATTTGAACTAATAAATGACATAAGAGATTATAACCAGAGAAAAGTTTTAAAAGCTTTTTACGATAATCATGTTGCGCCTGAACATTTTTATACCGTGTCAGGATACGGGCATGATGATTTGGGGCGCGAAGTTCTGGACAAAGTCTTTGCGCAGGTTTTCAAAGCGGAAAAAGCTCTTGTAAGAATACATTTTGCCTCCGGAACACATACTCTTGCCTGCGCGCTTTTTGGAAATTTAAAATACGGGGATAAACTCCTCTCCGCAGCCGGAACGCCTTACGATACAATGCAGGAAGTTATAGGTACAGCCGGAGATGATGAGACAAAACGCGCCTCGCTTATAGGAAACGGCATATTGTATGACGAAGTTCCGCTAAAAGACGGGAAGGATATTGACTTTGAAAAGCTGGAGCAAATGGTTGATAAAACAACTACAATGGTTTTGATTCAGCGTTCAAAAGGATATTCTACAAGAAAATCACTTTCTATGGAAACAATTAGCAGGATTTGTAAAGTTGTAAAAGACAAAAATCCTGATTGTATTTGTTTTGTAGACAATTGTTACGGAGAATTTGTAAATAAACAGGAACCTTTGGAAGTAGGTGCCGATTTAATTGCAGGTTCTCTCATAAAAAATCCCGGCGGCGGAATTGTGGAAGCAGGCGGATACATCGCAGGTAAAGAGCTGCTTGTCGAACGTTCCGCAAACCGCCTGACAGCTCCGGGCATAGGTTCGGAAGGCGGTGCCATGTTTAATCAGCACAGACTGATTTTTCAGGGACTTTTTATGGCACCTTCTGTTGTTTCAGAAGCAGTAAAGGGTGCTATTCTTGCTGCAAAAGTTTTTGAAGATATCGGATTTAATTCAAGCCCTAAATACAATGAAGAAAGGACTGATATTATCCAGAATATAATTTTCGGAAACCCTGGACATCTGGAAGAATTTTGCCGTACTATCCAGTCACTGTCACCTGTTAACGGTTATGTAACTCCGATACCGGAATATATTCCGGGGTATGAAGATCAGGTAATAATGGCAGGCGGAACTTTTATTGAAGGCTCGACCATTGAACTTTCTGCCGACGGTCCGATGAGAGAACCTTATGTTGCCTATATGCAGGGCGGGTTAAATTACGCACACGTTAAAATTTGTTTGGAAGAAATTGTAAAGAAGCTTTAACCTTTATTATTTAGCAAAAAATCATCGCTCAAAAGGAGGAAAATATGTATACAATAAAAGAAGTTGCAGATAAGATGGATATCTCTGAACATACGCTCAGATTCTGGGCAAAGTGCGGTTTTTTCCCTTTTGTTACAAGAAACAGAAATAATATCAGAATGTTTTCCGATGACGACTTAAACTGGGTCAGGATTGTTAAATGCCTGCGCTCCGTAGGTACGGAAAATAAACTGGTTAAAAGATACATAGATTTGTGCATTGCAGGTGATTCAACGATTGCCGAGCGTTATGAAATTATCAAAACAACAAAAGAAAAAGCTTTAAAACAGATGGAAGAATTGAAAAACCAGCTTGAAATGCTTGATTATAAAGAAGAGCATTACAAAAACCTTATCAAACACAATCTCCGTGACAGCTGGAATCCGATGAATCAGGTTCAACAAACGGAGTGTGCGGTTTAAAGGTTTTTAATCGGAAAGTTCTGCACGGCTACTTTATTTGATTGAAATTTATGTTATAAATTGACATAATTTTTTATAAAAATTAAAATTAGTATAGATTATTCTGTTTACTTGGAATTGGAGAGAGGTATGAAATTAAAACTTACGCGTAAGCAGGTCGGAGCTATTATTTTACTTATAATTATAGTTCCTATTATTTATAATAAGGCGGCAGGATTTGTAGCCGGTGTAATTCAAAGACGGGCTTTAAGCATGCCAAAAGAGGTTATTGTAGACAATCCTCATGTGGAAAAAGTCAATGTTTCGGCAGAAGCAACCGGAAGAGTTGAGGCTAAATATTCTATTGATGTTATAGCAAGAGTTTCCGGATTTTTGCTTAAAAAATATTTTAATGAAGGTGATTTTGTTAAAAAAGGTCAGCTTCTTTTCCAGATAGACCCGAGAGAATTCCAGTTGTCTGTAAATAATGCTATGGCAACGGTTAATCAGTATCAGGCTTTGTATACAAATGCCCAGCAGGAATTAGACAGGGCAAATGCCCTTGTCAAAGAAGATTTGATAAGCCGCTCTGACGTTGACCAGAGCCTTGCAACCAGAAACCAGAATAAGGCGCTACTGGATGCAGCAAAACAGCAGCTTGAACTTTCGAGGGTAAATTTAAGCTATACGACTATTAAATCGCCGATTGACGGAAGAATCGGTAAGGTCAATATAACAGAAGGGAACTATGTAACGGCTTCCTCGGGCTCGCTTGTTAATGTTGCGAGCGTTTCGCCTGTTTATGTTACCTTCAGCCTTAAAACCGATGATTTTGTAAAACTCTTGAGAGCAAGCAACCGGTTTGAAGATGTTCAGGTAAAAGTTCAGTTTTCTGACGGCGACTGGTACGATGAAGTCGGCAAGATTAATTTTGTAGATAACAAAATCGACCAGAATTCAGGCTCTGTTACAATGCGTGCAACTTTTGACAACTCAAAAGGCTGGCTTGTTCCGGGCGCTTATATGAAAGTTAAACTTATTGCGCCGCAGCTTGTCGAATATATGACGGTTCCTCAGGCATGCACTAAAGGCGATGCAATGAGCGGGTATTATGTATGGGCTGTTGAGAACAACAAAGCTGTCAGAAAAAATATTGAAGTTTCCGATGATATTAACAACAACTGGATAGTGGAGGACGGATTAAAAATGACTGATGTAATAGTTGTATCCGGTATCCAGAATGTTTCTCAGGAAGGGCAGAAGTTAAAGACCATAACTAATCAGAGTGAAAAAGAATGAAACAGATTTTTGATAAAGAAAAACTATTTTTCTTCATAAGGAAGCCGAGATTTGCGTTAGTAATTTCCGTATGTATTGTGATTATGGGTTTAATCTCAATGATGAGCCTGAAACAGGAAAGCTATCCGGATGTTACACCGCCTCAGGTAAGAGTTTCCGCAAATTATCAGGGCGCAAGTGCAGAGGTTATTGAATCTTCAGTTGCAACAGTTCTTGAAAACAAACTTAACGGTGTTGAAGATATGACTTATATGACTTCAACCTCGTATGATGGAAGCTACTCGTTAACTTTGTACTTTAAAGTCGGCTCTGATAAAAATATTAACCTGATGAATGTCCAGAACAGAATCCAGCAGGTTCAATCCCAATTGCCGGAAGATGTTCAGAGAACGGGTGTTACCGCAATCAGCAGAACGTCAGGCTCCGGTGCTATTATCCTGACTCTTTATCCTGAATCCGGAAACTGGACTCAATTAGATTTAACAAACTACGGTTCTATTTATATTAAAGATGAACTTAAACGTATAGACGGTGTAGCTGACGTTGAGGTTTTCGGAGGCGGCAATTATTCTATGAGAATCTGGCTTGATCCGCAAAAAATGGCAGGCTTGAATATTTCCACAAGCGAAGTTAAGACTGCTATAGCTAACCAGAATACTCAGGTAACGGCAGGCGCTTTAGGTCAGCTTCCTACGGATGAGCCGAACGCATTACAGCTGACACTCAAAACCCAGGGACGTCTGGATGAAGTTGAACAGTTTGAAAATATTATTATCCGCTCAAATATGGACGGATCAAATGTAAGAATTAAAGATATTGCAAGAGTAGAATTAGGTGCAGAATCTTATTCAAATCTGGGGCTTGTTAACGGTAAACCGTCAGCGGTTGTTGTAATTTCCCAGCTTCCTGACGCTAACGTAATCAACCTTTCTAAAGCGGTTAAAACTAAGGTTGAAGAATTAAACGCTCAAATGTCTAACGGTATCAAGATTATGTACGTTAAAGATGATGCGGATTATATTCATGAATCAATGAAGGAAGTTGAATTTACAATTCTTCTAACCGGCTTTATTGTTGTAGTTATTATATTCTTGTTTCTCGGTGACGGAATGGCAACTCTTGTACCTTGCGTTACAATTCCGGTATCTTTAGTCGGAACATTTGCATTTTTGAAAGCTCTTGGAATGTCCATTAACCTTCTGACCTTGTTTGCAATGGTTCTTGCGGTTGCGGTTGTAGTCGATGACGCTATCGTTGTTATAGAAAACGTAAAAAGGCACATTGATGAAGGAAAGTCGGCAATTATTGCTACCCAGCTTACAATGCAGGAAGTAGGTTCAGCACTTGTCGCAATGGCGCTTGTGTTGATGGCAGTATTTGTTCCGATTGTATTTATGGGCGGTATGACTGGTATAATGTACAAACAATTTGCGGTTTGTATAGCAGTATCTATTGCATTATCCGCAATCTGCGCTCTTACGCTTTCTCCTGCTATGTGTTCGCACTTCCTCGGACATCAAGGAGAGGGCAAGCTTAATCAAAAATTCCCGATTCTCAAGAAAATCGAAGAAAAAGGAAATCTTATTGTAGTCAAGTTTAATGAAATGTTTGCAAAACTTGAAGATTTTTATATGGAATACGTCATCAAGTTTGTGCACGATAAAAAGCTTGTACTAATATGTTATGCAATTATAATTGCACTTACGCTTTTATGTTTTAAAACAATATCAACAGGTTTTATTCCGGACGAAGATCAGGGGGTTTTGCTTGCACAAATTACACTTCCTGACGGCGCTTCTTTAACAAGAACAGAAGAAGTTTCAAGGAGATTCACCGAACAGGTTAAAAACATTGACGGGGTGGATAAAGAAAAACTGACAGTATTCGGCGGAAACGGTTCTGTAAACCAATCTACCGTTATCATTCAGCTTGATGATTATGCAGACAGAAACATTGGTGTTGTTGAGTGGATAAAAAGAAAAATTAAAGGCAGACCTACCGATTTATCACACGTTGCTATTTTGAATCAGGTAAGGGCAATTGCTTCAAGCTTCAAAGAGGCTTCAATTGTAGCATTTTCACCGCCTGCAATCAGCGGTATGAGTATGATGGGCGGCTTTGAATTCCAAATGCTTTCTAAGGGCGAATATACTCCGCAAGACTTAGAAGGCTGGGCAGGCAAGTTGATTGCGGCAGCCAATCAGAATCCTTCTCTATCAAGCGTTTACACTTCATTTCAGGCAAACGTTCCGCAATATATTGTAGAAATCGATTATGAAAAAGCACTTGCTCAGAATGTTGACTTGCAGGAACTTTATTCAACACTTTCTTCAATGCTCGGTACTTATTATGTTAACGACTTTAACAAATATGACAGGGTTTATAAGGTACAGTTGCAGGCAGAAAGCCAATTTAGAAATAAAGCAACGGATTTGTCCGGAATATATGTAAAGAATAATAATGGTGTTATGGTTCCTGTTTTATCAATAGTAAAATTGAGACAAACAATCGGTACGGCATCAATTACAAGGTATAACCAGTACAAGTCTGTACAAATTCAAGGTCAGCAGGCTGCGGGAAAAAGCTCCGGCGATGCAATGAACGCTATGGAAGAAGTGTCTAAAGAAGTACTTCCGGCAGATATTTCTTATGACTGGTCAGGAACTTCCGCCCAGGAAAGAGAAGCTTCGGGACAGACAGGGTTAATTGTCGGAATGGCTCTGGTGTTTGTATACTTGTTCCTTGTAGCGCTTTATGAAAGCTATACAATCCCGATTGCGGTACTTTTGATTTCACCGATTGCGGCGTTGGGCGCTCTGTTATTCCAGTTAATGCTGAATCAATCTTTCGATATATATTCGCAGGTTGGTATGATAACACTTGTCGGTCTTGCGGCTAAGCAATCCATTTTGATTGTTGAGTTTGCAAAGGAAGAGCACGAAAAACACGGCTTATCCGTAAAAGATGCGGCAGTTAAGGCGGCTAAGTTAAGATTCAGAGCAATTATGATGACAGAATTAGCATTCATTATCGGTGTACTTCCGATGCTTTTTGCACACGGTGCCGGTGCTAATTCAAGAATATCCGTAGGCTCAACTGTATTCGGCGGTATGATTGCGGCTGCAACTCTAGGGGCTGCTCTTACTCCGGCATTCTATGTAATCGTTCAGGAATTAGTTGATAAATTCCCGAAAAAAGAAATTACCGAAAAAGACTTGGAGATGTAGGATGAAAAAGGTTTTAAATATATTACTAATATGCTCGCTTATAACGGCAATTTCTTCTCCGGCTCTTGCTAAATCAAAAAAAGAGAAAAAGCAGGAGAAAGAAAAAATAGAAATTGTAAAACCTGAAAAGGAAAAGGTTAACAGGCGGCTTGAGTGGAAAAAATTTAAAAATAATGAAAAAGCCAGAAAAGATTCCTCTAAAGAAGCAAAAGGAATGTATGAGACAAAGTTTCCTACAATCACCAGCCAGATTGAATACGCCGATATGAACGGTGAAGTAACTTTGAGTGACTGTATTAAGCTTGCAATCACCCATCACCCGACAATTATGTCAGCAATCAGCAACGCCGAGATTTATAAAACAAGAATCGGTCAGGCATGGTCTAATTATTTCCCGACCTTCGGCGCCGGAGTGAGCTACTCAAGAAACGATATGCTTATGTCCACAATGCCTGCAAACATGTCCAGAATGATGCAGCAAAAGTACAATATGTTTTATGTTCCGACTCTTTCTGCTAATCTGCTTTTATTTGATTTTGGTAAAACCAAAGCTATTGCAGATACGGCAAAAAGAAACTGGGAAGCTTCAAGATATGATGCGGAATCCAGCATTGAAACAGTTATTTATAACGTAAAAGTCGCTTATTACAATATGGTTTTTGCAAAAATCCAGAGAGAAGTTTATGAAGAAACGGTTAAAGACTTTGAACTTCAGTGGAAACAGGCAAAAGCATATTATGAAATCGGGAAGAAAGCTAAAATTGATGTTACGACTGCTGAATATAACCTTGGAAACGCACGTGTAAACTTAATCAAAGCTAAAAATACGCAAGAAGTTGCAGCCGTAGAACTTGCAAATGCAGTCGGCATTCCGGAGCTTGAAGGGGTCATTTTAAAAGACAAGTTAAACAATAAAAAGTATGAGGTTAACTTTCCTGACCTCATAAAGACGGCAGAAGAATCCCGTCCGGCGCTTCTGGCTGCAAAAAAAGCCATGGATGCTGCAGAACTTAATGTAAGAGCCGCAAAACGGGCATTCACTCCGGATGTAAGCGGATTTGCAGGATATGACCACGGCGGAAGGCAGATTAATAATGACTACGGCTACCAGTTTGGAGTCCAGCTTAATTATACGGCAATGAACTTAATGCTCCTCAAAAAACAGGTTGATGAAGCAAAAGCTACTTACAATAAAGCGGTTGCTGATTATGAGCAGCAGAAACAGAATGTTTATCTGGAAGTTAAGAGCGCTTATATTAACCTTCTTAACTCCCATGACAGCCTTGATGTTGCAAAACTTGCGCTGCAGCAGGCAAAAGAACGTCAGTATCTGGCATTTAGAAGATATCAGGTAGGACTCGGAGACGCTATTGAGTTTAAGGATTCTGAAAATACGTACTTAAATGCACAATTAGATTATTACAATAACCTCTTAAATTACAACATAAACGCTGCTGAACTTGAGAGGGTAATCGGTGCGCCGATTAAAGAATCGGATATTGATTTATAAAATATCAACCTTAATCTCCACCGTATGCACGATACAAAATATCATTTTTTTGATTATAATTGAAGATGTGTATTGGGAGAGGTTTTGATGAACAGACGCTGGTATGATTCAAACGAGTATACTGAAAAAGCTTTATCTATCCTGAAAGATATGGATGAAGAAAGACGCCGTGCGCTTTCAAGAGATTTGACGGCTGTTGTCCGTCAGATAAAAGAAATGCGCGAAGAAGAAGAGGATGAAGATCAGGAAGTAAGTATCGGAATTGACAGAGTTCTCGGGCTTTATAAGATTTCAAATTCAAGAAGATGGTATGATAAAGTAAGCCTGCTCTCTTATGCTATGAAAACAATGTCTACCCTTCCGAAAGAAGATTTTTATAACATTATGGAAGGGATTTCAACCTCATTATCCGCGTAGTTTTTAACCTTGATTTTTCTGCCTGTTTATTCTAAACTTCAAGTGTTAGATAAATAAGGAGACGGATTATGTCAAGAAAACCAATTATTGCAGGAAACTGGAAAATGAACTTACTTCAAGACGAAGCAAAAGCTTTGTTTGAAGGTATCAAGAATTTTACAAAAGATTTTACGGCGCCTCAATTGCCTACAATTGTTATAGCACCTGTATTCACATCTTTGAATGTTGTAAATACGGTAAAATGTGATTGCGGCTGCGGCGGTGACAAAATTTCAATTGCCGCTCAAAACTGCCACTGGGAAAAATCCGGCGCTTATACAGGCGAAGTTTCTGTTGAAATGCTCAAAGATGCAGGCTGCTCTTATGTAATTATCGGGCACTCTGAAAGAAGACAGTATTTCTCTGAAACAGATGAAATGATTAACAAAAAAGCAAAAGCAATCTTAGCAGGCGGTCTGATTCCTATTATCTGCTGTGGCGAAACTCTTGAACAAAGAGAATCAGGTGTAACCGACCAGCACATTGCAACCCAAATCCGCGCAGCATTAAACGGCTTAAGTGAAGAAGAAATTGCAAAATCAGTTATCGCTTACGAACCAATCTGGGCAATCGGAACAGGCAAAACTTGCGACAGCAAAGAAGCTAACAGAGTAATTGCCATGATTAGAAACGTTGTAAGAGAAGTTTCTTCATCTTCTGCAGCAGATTCAATCAGAATCCTTTACGGCGGTTCTGTAAAACCTAATACAATTGAAGAACAGATGTCTCAGTCAGACATCGACGGCGCACTTGTAGGCGGTGCAAGCCTGAAAGCTGACAGCTTCAATGAAATTATCGCAAACACTATGAAAGTCGGCGTTTAATAATTTTAAAAATAACTATATTTTGAGACGGATGAGATATCTCATCCGTCTTTTTAGCGGGTTTTGTAACAATGCTTATAGTTGATTTCAGTTACTTTTAACGTAGATTGCTCCAAACTGTCGTCCATCCCGCCTTACTCTCTTAGGGAAGAAACACACGGCTGCCGTCCTGTTAACATCTCCCCGCGCCCTGAAAATAAATGCTCTCGCTCAAGTCTTATGAGGCAATATTCGCTTTGTTACAAATATTAAGGGAATGCTTCCCGCTATACTTGTGTAAGATTTTTGTTTATGTGAAAATTAATATAACTGGTAATCACAGTAAATCGTAGTAGTAAAATATAAAGGAAACTAAGAAAATGGCTAGAAAAACTCCATTAGAAAAGATCAGAAATATTGGTATTGCTGCTCACAT